>JBEKPA010000035.1:0-18320 GCA_049521195.1 Occallatibacter sp. | reverse complement strand
ATTTCCCTGGGCAGGCACTCCGGCACGGCACCGCGGACGGCTTCCAGGAGGTTGAAGATCGTCTTGCGCTGCCAGCGCGAGGCCAGCCGCGCGCCGCCCAGCGACTCGTAGACCGGCGTGATGCGCCCCACCTCCAGCAGCCGCGTCTCGGCGTCGTCGGTGGCATCGGGAAGCAGCTCGAACTGCGGCTGGATCATCTTCAGGTTGCTGGACGAGCGCGACGGCTCGACCCGTCCGTAGACGGCCACCGTCTGCCCGGCGTGAAACTTGCCCTCCAGATAGCTTCCGTTGAACCAGATGCACTTCAGCGCCAGGCGGCCCTGGCCAACGGTCAGCTCGAAGATGGGCATGCGCTTGGTGCGCAAGAGCGCCGAGCCGCGCACCTCGGCGATCACGCTGGCCATCTCGCCGGCTTGGAGTTCGTCCAGGCCGCGCGGGTTCTGGCGGTCCTCGTAGCGGAAGGGCAAGTGGTAGAGCAGATCCTCGGCGGTCAGGATGCCCTTGACGGCGAGCATTTCCGCCACGCGCGGACCCACGCCGCGCACATACATCACCGGAGTATCGAGGCCGGGCACAGTACGGATGCTAAATGGCTTGCGTCCGGCGGAACAAACCGGGCGCGCAACCTGTGGGGAGCGCCCGCCGGTTTCCTGTGCAAGATGGTGGGAACGAGGGTTGCCCAGCCGACCCATTGCCGCCTGCCGCGTCTAACCGGCAGGCGGTATTCTTTTCTACGATGATGCAAGTCCGAGTTCTCCCCTTTGGCGTGCTGAAAGATTGGCTGGGCTCGTCCGCGGCCACGGTCGATTTGCCGGAGGGCGCCACGGTCGCGGAGCTGCTGGAGCGGCTGAGCGCCGGCCAGGCCGCGCCCCAAACGGCGCAACTGCTGCGCGGCATTGCGGTGAGCGTGAATGATGAGTTCGCCGGTGCAGCCCAGGTGCTGCGCGCGGGCGATGAGGTGGGACTGCTGCCGCCGGTCTCGGGTGGATGCGCGCGCGCGGCGGGGGGGAACGGCCAAAGTGAGGATCGACCGGCGGCTGCTCTCACCCGTGAGCCTATCGACGCGGAAAGGCTGATTGCGGCCGCCAAGTCCCGCGAAGACGGCGCGGTGGTGGTCTTTGACGGCATGGTGCGCAACAACTCGCGCGGGCGGCAGACGCTCTATCTCGACTATGAGGCGCATGACCAACTGGCCGTCAAGCAGATGAAAGCGCTGGTCGAGGAGGCGCTTGACCGCTTCGGCATCCGCGACGCTTTTATCGTTCACCGGTTGGGCCGCCTTCAAGTGGGCGAGACCAGCGTGCTGATCGTGGTGATGGCGGCGCATCGCGGGCCGGCCTTCGACGCCTGCCGCTGGCTCATTGACACCCTCAAGAAGACCGTGCCCATCTGGAAGAAGGAGACCTTTGCGGACGGGACCGTTTGGGCGGCGGGCGAGCCGTTTCCCGCCGGCCTGGCCGTGGCGCCGCCGGAGGCTTCGCATGAGGAATGATCGCAGCGGAGTTTCAGGATTGGGAATGCCGGGTCTCGAAAGCGAGGCCGGGGACACGCGGATTGTGCGGCTTCCCATCCTTGCGCCAGCAAGAAGGCGCAAGGATGGGGCACCCAGCACGCGGGTTGTGCGGTTTCCCACCCTTGCGCCAGAAAGAAGGCGCAAGGATGGGGCACCCAGCACACGGGCTTTGCGGTTTCCCACCCTTGCGCCAGAAAGAAGGCGCAAGGATGGGGCACCCAGCTTGTGTGGAAGGATCGGCCATTGGGCGCTCGCCCTCTTGCCGGCGCTGGCGGCGCTTTTGTCTCTGCCGTTCGCCGCGCAGGAAACCACTCTGCGCGTGGAGGTGAAGCTGGTCAGCATCTTTGTGAACGTGACGGACAGGAATGGGGCCATTGTGGGCGGGCTTACGCGCGAGGACTTTGCCGTGACCGAGGACGGGCGGCCGCAGCAGATCGCGGTCTTCGAGCGCCAGTCCGAGCTGCCGCTGAACCTGACGCTGGCCATCGATACCAGCGGCAGCGTGCGCAAGGATATGGCTCAGGAGGCGGAAGCGGCGCGGCGCTTCGCCCATGCCATCCTGCGCCCGCAGGACCAGATGAGCCTGCTCCAGTTTGCCACCGAGGTGCGCGAGCTGACGCCCTTCACCAACAAGGTGGAGCAGATCGATCGCGGGCTTGCCCAGTTGCGCGGCGACTGGGCGACGGCGCTTTATGACGCAATCTATCTGGGATCGCAGCGCCTGGGCGGCAAGCAGGGCCGCAAGGTGCTGATCCTGGTCTCCGACGGCGACGATACCGCCAAGAGCACCACCTACGCCCAGGCTCTGGAGGAGGCTCTGCGCAACGAGGTGATGATCTATAGCATTATCGACGTGCCCATTGAGGCCAGCGCGGGGCGCGACCTGGGCGGCGAGCATGCGCTCATCGCACTGGCCGAGCAGACCGGCGGCAAGAGCTTTTACGAGAGCGACGGCGGCCCGGGCGGTTTGGATAAGGCCTTTCAGCGGGTGAGCGACGACCTGCGCACTCAGTACTTACTCGGTTACTATCCAAAAAACCAAGAGCCTGGAAGGCCCTTCCACCGCGTCCAGGTCACCATCCCCAGAGCCGCGGCCGATGCCTTCAATATCCGCCACAAGGCCGGCTACTACGGGGATTCGCCGGCCAAAGGGAACTGATGGCGATGCGCGGCAAGATTCACGCCAAAGTCTTTTCTGTTTCGGAATCGGCATCGCGCCGTTCCTGAAATGACTTGAAACTCCCCATCGAAGTTCCATTTTTAAATTGGAAACAAAAATCTCCCCGTCTGTTCCCATTCCTTCCCGAGTTTCCCAGGTAACTTGAGAATCAGATTCGCTGCGCCCGGCCGCTTTAGCCGGGTCTGCTCCATGCGCATCCTGACCGCGAGGAGGTAATGTGAACGGCAAACTGCTGATCGTCGAAGATGAACCCATCGTCGCTCTGGACCTGCAACAGGAGGTCGAGCAACTGGGTTGTGAGGTGATTGGGCTGGCTGAGAGCGCCGACGAGGCGCTGTTGGCAGTCGAGGAGTGCCGGCCGGATCTGGCTCTGATGGATGTGCGCATCGTGGGAAGCATGGATGGCATTCAAACGGCCCGGCTGCTGCGCGATGCCTACGAGATTCCGGTCATATTCCTCACCTCGTACAGCGACGACGAGACCATCGCCAGGGCGGCGCGGGAGATGCCCTATGGCTATCTGACCAAGCCCTTTCAAGGCCGCGAGCTCAAGGCCACGCTGCAAGTTGCGCTGCATAAGGCCAAAGTGGACGCGGGGCTGCGCGCCGCGCATCGCAAGATCGCCGCAACCTTCCACGGCATGCATGATGGGCTGGTGATGGTCTCGCTCACCGGCGACATTCAGTTCATGAACGTGGCCGCCGAACACCTGACCGGGAGGACGCACGAATTTGCCGCCAATCGCGGTCTCTTTGAGGTGCTCGACCTCAGAGACGACCGCGGCCGTCCCATTCCGGTTCTGGACGCCCGCAGAATCGGATGCATGACCGAGAAGTTTGGCTTGCATCTCAAACCGGCCGGCGGAGGCAGCGTGCTGGTGGACATCGCCGTCTCTCCGCTCTTCGACGATGCCAGCGGGCACAGGGGCTATGTCCTGTCCTTGCGCAAGGCCGACGAGCGCTTGCGTTCCCAGGCCGCCGACGGCGCGCGCGAGGGAGCCGACACCTTTGATCTGGTCTCCATGCCCATGGTGCAGTTGGACGGCAACGGCCATATCGTGCGCGTCAATCAGGCCCTGATGCGGGAGTCGGGCATTGCTGCTGAGAGTCTGATAGGCCGCACGCTCAAAGGGCTGAGCACGGACCCCGATCCGCTCATATCCAAGCAGTTGTTGCGCAGGCTGCTGGAAGGCGATCTCACCGCTTCCACCTCCCCGCCGCAGGTCCGTGTCCAGGGCGTGCTCACGCTATTTGGCGGGGCGCCGGAGATTCCCGGCTCCCATCGCATCGCGTTGTAAAGCAAGCACGTATCTTTGCACGGCAGAGGAGATTTCATTCCTTCGAGGTCGAGATGTCCCAGCCGGAGACCGAGCGCGCAGTCGATAACGGCCTTGCCGGGTGGCTGCCCGAGCCCCTGATGGATCCCAATGGGAATTCGGCCATGCTGCGCGCTCTCTTCGAGGGACATGCGGAGATGGTGCTGGTTGCCGGCGCCGATGGCCGGATTGCCGGAGCCAATTGCCGCGCGCTTGCGGAGTTCGGATACTTTCGCCGCGAGCTCGAAGGTCAGCCCATCGAAATGCTGCTGCCCATGGCCATGCGCGAGCGCCATGCCGGTCATGTGCAGCAGTATTTGCGGCATCCCGCGGATCGCGACATGTGCTCCTTTCTGAATATCAAGGCCTTCGACTCGCGCGGCGCCGAGTTCCCGGTGGACGTGATGCTGAGGCACATCGACACCGGAACGGAGAAATACCTGGTCGCTGTGTGCCGCCGGCTGGATTCCTCCCAGGCGCGTACCCAAATGCAGATGCAAGCCCTGGTAGAGAGCGTACGCGATTATGCCGTGAACCTGATCGATACCGAAGGCCGGATTCTCACCTGGAACGAGGGCGCACAGCGGATCTACAACCTCACCGGCGCGGAGGCGCTGGGACAGAACTATTCCATATTCTTTACGCCCGAGCAGATCGCCGCGGGAGAACCGGAACGGCAGATACAGAAGGCGTCGCAATGCTCGGAGGCCTTGCGCATCGAAGGATGGCGAGCGAGCAACAGCGGCGAGAAGATTTGGGCGGAAATTGAATTCAAGGCTGTCCGCAGCGGCTCAGGCCAGCTCAGTGGGTTCACCAGGGTGCTGCACGATCTGACCGGCCACAAACGTGCGGAAGAGAACCTGCGCGAGGCTAACCGGGTACAGGGAGAGTCGGCCGCCGAACTGGAAAGACGGGTCGCGGAGCGAACCCTGCAACTGGAAGCTACGGTGGAGGAGTTGCGCCGCAAGAACCAGGAGATCGCAACCCATGCCGGTATAGTCTCCCACGACCTGAGGGAAAAGGAAGTGCTTTTGCGTGAGGTCTACCATCGCGTCAAGAACAACATGCAAGTGGTTCAAAGCCTGCTCAAGCTGCGCGCCCGATCCCTCTCCGATGGCGATGCCCGAGAGGCGATCGAGACCTCGGTGCAGCGGGTCCACGTGATGGCCATGGTCCATGAACGCCTATACCGGATGCCGGACCTCGCCAGTCTCTCGCTGATCGCCTATCTCCGCGACGTGGCCCGGGGCGCCATTGCGTCGTACTCGGAGCGGCCGGATCAGGTTGAATTCGAGATGGATGCGGTCGAGATTCCTCTTACCCCGGATCTCGCCGTCCCTTTCGGCCTTCTGACCAACGAGCTTATATCGAATTGCCTCAAGCATGGCCTGCCCAATGGCCGGCCGGGCAAGATCCGTGTCTCAGTCGCTCGCATTCCTGGCGCCGTGCGCTTCATGGTCGAGGACAACGGGGTCGGCCTTGCCAGGAGCTTCGACGCCGGCAGAACCACCTCGATGGGACTCAAGCTGGCCGCCAGCCTGGCCCATCAACTGGGCGGAATCCTTGAATTCAGCTCCAGCAACGGCTGCCGTATCCAGGCGGATCTTACCCGCCTGGGCAAGTACGTTGAAAGCGGGAGTTTTGCGAATGGTGCGCTTGGGCCAGGCACAGGTCAGGCGCGCCAGTTTTCGCTCGCACCCAGCGGAAATTAAGATGCATCTCCCCGCTGCCTTCAAGTTTGAGACGGCCCTCTTCTTGCCGCTGCATCTAAAATGGAAGCATGACCTCGCCACTCTCTTCACGCCGCCGGTCCAAGAAGCCTCCGCCCGGTGAAACCGGCCAGGAGGCGCTCTATCTGCGCTCTCTCAGCGAACGCCAGGTGGTTGTCCAAATCAAGCTGCGCGACGGGGAGACCGTGCGCGGCTGGATCGAATACTTCGACGACGCCATGCTGCGCCTGACCCGCGTTGGGCAGCCTAATCTCTTCATCTACAAGCATCAGATCCGGTCCATCTCCGAAGCCGGCCGAATCCGTCCACCGCGGGCTGCGAGCGGTGCGCAGGGGAACGGTTCAGTGGCGGGCAGTTCGGCTTCTCCAGGAGCGGCCTCTTGAGCGCCGGCGCTGCCGAGCCGGAGTTTACTTGGGTTCCCAAGGCCTCGGCCATTGCCGAGGAGGCGGGCGCGCGGCTGCGCGAGTTTCTGGCGGTTGGCGTTGCAACCGAGTACAAGGGCGACGCCGACCTGGTGACGGTGGCCGACCGGACGGTGGAGAAGCTGATCCGGGGACGGTTGAGCAAGGCCTTTCCGGAACATGGAATCTACGGCGAAGAGGGTACGCGAGAGCGGCTGGAGGGGGAGTTTCGTTGGTATGTGGACCCGCTCGACGGGACCACGAACTTTGCCCACGGCTTCCCGCAGTTCTGCGTCTCGCTGGGCCTCGAGCAAAGACAAGCCCAGAGACCCGCGGAAGGCGAAGCCGGCCAGGACGGAACGCTGCTGGCCGCGGTCATCTACGATCCCATGCGCAACGAGCTGTTTGTCGCCGAGCGGGGACGGGGCGCGCAGTTGAACGGCAAGCCGATGCGGGTTTCGCGGACGCCGGAATTGAGCGAGGCGCTGGTGGCCACGGGCTTTCCCAGCCGCAAGCGGCATGATAGCCCGAATATCCATTTCTACCAGGAGTTCACGCTGCGCTCGCATGGCGTGCGGCGGGCCGGTTCGGCCGCGCTGGACCTGGCCTGGGTCGCCGCCGGCCGCATGGATGCCTTCTGGGAGTTCAACCTGAACCCCTGGGATACGGCGGCTGGGATTCTGCTGGTGGAAGAGGCCGGCGGGCGGGTGACGGACTTTTCCGGCGGCAAGTACAAGCTCGACAGCCGGGAGATTCTGGCCTCGAACGGGCTGATCCACGCCGAATTGCTGGGTCTGTTCAGCGATATGTTTGCCGGGCGCGCTTTGACCCCCATCCTCACGCCGCGGGAGTTTGCCGAGCGCAGGGCTGCGCGGGCGGCGGCTGAGTAGGTTTTTTGCCGGACGCGGGCCGCTTTTCCTCGCTAGCCCGCTTGGCGTTAGCATGTTAGCATCCGTTGGGGATACTTTCCCGTGAATGCTGGTTTCAGACGGCTGCTCGTGCTCGCGTTTGTGGCTCTGGCGATCCTGCTGCTCTTCCTGCGCATGGCGGTCTTCACGCAGCATCGTGTTCGCCGTCCGAGGCCGGAATACCGTCCGAGTTCCTTCGCCGTACCGGTCAACTCCGCCAGCCCGGCCCGCGGCTGGAGCGACAGCTTTGGCGACGGAACCCCGGATTTCCTGCGCCTCGGCGATCCGGCTGATCGCGACGTCTTCCGCCGCTGGTTCACGCTGATTGCCGACTACCAGGCAATTCGCCCGCGGGCTGATGTTCCCGCCGAAATCTCCGATTGCGCCGGGCTGCTGCGCTATGCCTATCGCGAGGCCCTGAAGCGCCACAACGACTCGTGGTTTCTCGCCACGGGCATCGAGATTCAGGCGCCGCCGGGTGAGATTCGCGCCTGGCATTATCCTGAGACGCCGCTGAAGACGGGGCTCTTCCGCGTCGCGCCGGGTGCGTTCGATGCGGCGGACGCGGGCAATGGAGCCTTCGCTCAGTTTGCCGATACAAAAACATTGGTCGAGCGCAACGCCTTCCTCGTCGGCCGCGACGTCCGGCAGGCTCAGCCCGGCGACCTGCTCTTCTTCCGCCAATTCGGCCAGTCTTCGCCGTGGCACTCCATGATCGTCAC
This sequence comes from Occallatibacter sp., assembly GCA_049521195.1. Classification (GTDB taxonomy): domain Bacteria; phylum Acidobacteriota; class Terriglobia; order Terriglobales; family Acidobacteriaceae; genus Telmatobacter. The sequence continues at coordinate 10,551 of JBEKPA010000035.1, read as the reverse complement.
CCGCATCGGCGCCGAGCCGGGGGTGGTCTACCACACCGGACCGGATCGCGTCAGTCCCGGCGAGCCACCCCACGGACGAGGACCTGTGGGTGGGGAACCCGGCGAAATTCGCCGCGTGACCCTTGCCGAACTGCTCGACCACCCCGATGCGCGCTGGCGGCCCGTCTCCGCCAATCCCAACTTTCTCGGTGTCTACCGCTGGAATATTCTGCGAGGCAATCCATGAGACTCCGCATTCTCTCCCTTTCGCTCATTCCGACAATGGCTCTGGCGCTGGCCCTTCCGGCCGTGGCCAAGGACGCGCCGCGTTCCTTTTCGCTCTCTACCTCGCGCACCTTCGCGCCTGGAGAGAGCGTCAAGATTCAGCTTTACGCGCGCAATGTTCCCGCGCTCGAGTTCCGCGTCTACAAGGTGAGGGATGCGCAGAAGTTCTTTGCCGGCCTCAAGGACCCGCATAGCTTCGGCGTGAAGAGTTATTCTCCCGCCGAGCAGATCGACGAGCGCACCTGGATCGAGCGGCTGCACGACTTCAAAGCGGATCTGTGGTGGCGGGTGCGGCATTTTTTCCGCGGGCAGTTTACCGATGAGGCGCGCGACAGCTTCCGCGAAAGGCAGGGCAAGCTCGGCAAGCGCAGCCAGGTGGTGGGCGCGACGGAGTTTGCCCAGGTGCCGCTGTTGAATGAGAGTCAACTGGTGGCGCGCTGGAAGCTGGTAACTCCGCCGGCCATCGTCTCGGAGACGCAGCAGTTGCCCATCGACGGCCTGGCCTCGGGCGTGTATCTGATCGAGGCCACCGATGGGACTTACAAGGCCTACACAGTGGCCATCGTCACGCAGATTGCGCTGGTGGAGCGGACCCTCAACAACCGCGCGGAGCTATACCTCGCCGACCGCGCGACCGGAGCGCCGGTGGCCAAGGCCGAGGTCGCGCTGTGGGCGGATGGAAAACAGCAGTCGAAGGACACAACCAATGGCGATGGCATGGCTTCGCTCACCGCCAATGCCGCCAGCGGCAAAACAATCGACAATCTGTGGATACTGGCGCGGCACGGGCAGGACGTTGCGATTGTGACTCCCTGGAGTTATGGCTTTGGGCAAGATACGACGTCCGATCTGAGAGCCTATGTTTATACCGACCGCCCTGTTTACCGGCCTGGGCACACGGTTCATATCAAAGCCGTGATCCGTCAGGACAAGGACGACGATGTGCTGCTGCCGAGCGCAAAGACCATGACACTCAACGTGTGGGATGCGGATAACAAAGCCGTGCTCAGCCAGGATTTGCCGGTCGGCCCTCATGGCACCGTGGCCACCGACCTGACTCTGGCCTCCGACGCCGGCCTCGGCTATTACGGCGTCAGAGTTACAAGTAATGGGAACATGGTGAATGAGGTCAGCTTCTATGTGGAGGAGTACAAGAAGCCGGAGTATCAGGTAAAGGTGACTCCCTCGGCGCAGCGCGTACTGCAGGGCGACAAGATTCAGGCTGTGATCGATGCGCGCTACTTCTTCGGCGAGCCGGTTGCCAATACCAAGGTTAAGTATGTTGTTCACACTTCAGAGCATTACTGGTGGGACGAGGAGGACGCGGACTCGAGCGATGATGCGGAGCAGCAATCCGATGAGGGCGATTCGGACTATGCCTGGAACCAGGCCGAGCAGCAGGAACAGGAAGGCGTGCTGGACGCCGATGGCAAGCTGATCGTCTCTCTGCCGGTGGCCGTGGAAGGCAAGCCGCGCGACATGGACTACCGCATCGAGGCGCGAGTTACCGACGCCGCCGATCGCGAAGTTGCCGGCCACGCCACGGTGCTTGCCACTTATGGGTCGTTCCATATCGACGCGCAGCCTACGAGTTACGTTTATAAGTCCGGCGACCCGGTGCGCGTGAAGGTGCAGGCACAGGACTACGACTCCAAGCCGATTCAAACGGCTGTTCATGCGGCGGTGACGGTGAGCCAGTGGGGCCGCGACACCGGCAAATGGACGCGCTCGGTCGTTGCCACCCGCGACGCCACGACTGGCGCCGACGGCAGCGCCCTGATCGATCTGCCGCTGAGCGGCAACGGCGACTATGAGGTGACTGTGACCGCCCAGACGCCGGAAAAGCGGACCGTGGAGGCGCAGACCTGGGTATGGATCTGGAATGGAGGCGGAGAGTGGGCCATTCAGAATACCCAGGCCCGCATCGTCGCCGACAAGAAGAGTTATCAGGTGGGCGATACAGCCCACTTGCTTCTGCTAACCGGCATGCCCGAGGCGTGGGCCGTGGTTACCACGGAAGGCGATACCATCCAGTCGCGCCAACTGCTTCATGCCACCGGCGAGAGCGTTTCCTTCGACGTTCCGATAACCCGGCTGGCCCAGCCCAACCTGGTTATCAATGCGTTCTTTGTCCACAATGACCAGGTTTATACCGCGCACAAAAGCCTCAAAGTTCCGCTGGTGGAGCGCACCCTGACCATAACTGCCACGCCCTCCAAGCCCAAGTATCTTCCCGGCGAAAAGGGCAGCTTCGAAGTACTCGCGCTCGATAGCGCGGGCAAGCCGGTGCAAGCGGACCTGAGCTTCGGCGAAGTGGATGAGGCGCTTTACTCCGTGCGTCCGGACGAGACCGGCGACATTGTCCACTTCTTCTACTCGCCGAGGTTTGCGCAACTGGAAACGCAGACCTCCTTCGATTTTTTCTTCTCCGGTCAGGCGGGCGTCAAGTCGCCGCTGCTGGCGCAGTTGGCGGTGGCGCAGTTCCATCCGCGCATGGCGCAGGTCAAGCCCGGTTCGGACCTGGTGATTCCCAAGGTGCGCAAGGCCTTTCCGGATACGGCTTACTGGAATCCCAATATCCGCACCGGCCCGGACGGCCACGCCAAGGTCGAGTTCAACTTCCCCGACTCGCTTACCACCTGGCGCACAACCATCCGCGCCATGACCGACGACGGCAAGGCCGGCAGCGTGGTAACTCGCGTGCTCACGCGCAAGAACCTGATCGTGCGCCTGGCCACTCCGCGCTTCTTCCGCGTGGGCGACGAAGTTACCCTTCGAGTTATCGCTCATAACTACCTGGAGACGGCAAAGGATGTTACCTTCGCGCTGGACGTGGCGGGGCTTGACATAGCTGCCGGCCAAACGCAGAAGGTGAATATCCCGGCGCGCGGCGAGAGCGTGGTGGAGTGGCGCGTGCGCGCCCGCGCTGTGGGCCAGGCGGTGCTAACCGCCAAGGCGCTGACCAACGAGGAATCCGATGCTTTGGAGATGACCCTGCCGGTGCTGCCTTTCGGCGTGAAACAGCGCGCGACCGGATCGGGCGTCGTCTTCTCCGGCGCGGGCCAGAACCAGTGGTCCTTCAATTATCCAGCCGGCTCCGACGCTCCCTCGCGGGGACTTACGGTGACCATCGCGCCCTCGGTGGCGGGCACGGTCTTCGACGCGCTTGATTACCTCACCGGCTATCCGTGGGGATGCACGGAGCAGACCATGTCCAGCTTCCTGCCCGACTTGATTGTGGCGCAGGCAGTGGACAAGCTGCATCTGAAATCCCCCATCGACCGCGCCACGCTCAACGATATGGTACGCGCCGGGCTCGACCGGCTCTACGGCTTCCAGCACGACGACGGCGGCTGGGGCTGGTGGCCGAACGACGATAGCCGGGTCTTCATGACCGCCTATGTGGTCAGCGGTCTGGGCCAGGCCAACGGCGCCGGTTACAAGATCGACGAGGACCGCATGAACAAAGGCCGCGCATGGCTCCAGTCCGAGCTGGCCGCGCATCCGGAGATGATTCCCGATCTGCGCGCCTATGTGGTTTTTGCGCTGGCCACCAGCGGCGGCGCGCCCAAGGAGGCGCTCGACGCCGCGTGGGACAGCCGCGCGAAGCTGACCGACGAAGGCCTGGCGCTCACCGGACTGGCTCTCGACGCAGCTGGAGACGGCCGCGCCAAGGAAGCGGCGCTGCTGCTGGAGAAGAAAGCCAAGACCTCCGATACCGATGCTTATTGGACCGGAAGCTACGACGAACTGCTCGATTACTGGGGCGATACCTCAAGCGAGACCACGGCCTTCGCGCTCAAGCTGCTGGCGCTTGAGGATCGATCGAGCGGCCTGCTGCCCAAAGCGGCGCTGTGGCTGGGCAGGCATCGCACTGGCGGCTATTGGGAATCGACCAAGCAGACGGCGATGGTGATTGAGGGGCTGACCGACTATCTGGCCCTCAGCGGAGAGCTGGCCAACAGCTCCGACGTAGAGGTGCTGGTGAACGGCGCCAGCGTGGGCAAGCGGCACTTTGGCGCGGGCGACGGCTTTGCGGCGCCCTGGAAGATCAAGGTTCCCGCGTCGCAACTCGGCAGCGGCGCCCAGTTGACCATCCGCAAGAGCGGCAACGGCGTAACTTATTGGTCGGCGGAGAACGCCTGGTACGCGGCGGATCGCAAGCTCTTCCAGCAAGGCCAACTGGCGCTCAATATCACTCGCGACTACTACGTGCTCCAAAAGAAGCAGCTCAAGCCCACCGATCCCATTACTTACGATCTGGCCCCGCTGAATGGCCCGGTGCATGTGGGCGATATTGTGGCCGTCAGGCTGGCGCTGAATGGAACAGGCTGGAAGTATCTGATGGCCGAGGATCCCATTCCCGCGGGCACGGAGTTCATCGATCGCACCGATCTCTACTCCATCAACAGCCGGCCCCCGTGGTGGGCGGACTGGTTCACCCGCCGCGAGTTTCACGACGACCGCGCCGCCTTTTTCAACACCGAGTTCGACGGGCGGCGCGAGTATGTCTACCTGCTCAAGGTGGTCAATCCCGGTAAGTTCGTCATAAGTCCCGCGCAGGCCGGACCCATGTATCAATCGAATGTGGAAACTACCACCGATCCCGCAACCCTGGAGGTGCAGCCGTGAGTTTATTCAAAGATTTGTTTCGCCGTTTGCGCCTCGGTTGGCGCTGGGTTGCGGCCCAGTTTGTAGTTACCGCGCTGTTACTCCTCGCGGGCCTTGCATGGACGCGGCTGCCCGACAAGCACGGCTGGCAGGTAGCGCTCAGCTTGCTTGTGCCTGTGCTGCTGGCAATCTCGGCGCTGGAGTTACAGGCCGGGACCGTGAGGAGCTTTGCGGACGACGACGGGAAGCGGGTCAAGCTGGTGTGGGGCGCGGTAACTCTGTTGGTTTGGATTGCCATGGGCGCGGCGGTCTGGGCGGTGCTGGACTGGTGCGACGACCAGATTCCGCAGTGGGCGGGTTACCTGAATTCGCAAGCCTCGGCCCACGCGCGTGCGACGCTCTTCACCTATGAGCACATTCAGCGCTGGCTCAGTCTTGCCGAGTGGGTATTTCGCTGGGTGATAGTCCCGGCAAAGATCATTCCCTACGCAGTGGTCTCGGCGCAGTGGGGCTGGCGCCTGCCCTGGATGAGAGTGATTCGTATGCTATGGAACTGGCGCTGGTGGCTGGGCGTGGTGCTGGCGGCGCTGCTGGCCGTTGAGTTACCCAGCCGGTTCTTTGCCGCCGAGCCTAGCGGTTCGGTTCACGCGCAGATCTGGCACGTAGTGCTGAAGCTGAATGCGACGTATCTGCTGGCGATGGGCAGTTGGGTTCTGCTGCTGGGCTGGGTAGCAGTGCTGATTGGCCGCCAGCAGCCCCCGGAGGAGGCGCTCGTCGCCGTTCCATCCCCGGCCGGGCCACCGGAGCCAGACAAGCAGGCCCCGGTGAAGCTGGACTTACCGGAGAGCAGTTAGCGCGTTTTGCGGAACGCCGGTGCGCAGCCAGCCGACGACCTGCTCCCGGCCGAAGCGGTCCAGTAGCTGCTGGGCGTACCATCCGGCGGCTCGGTGCGCCGCTTCCGACTCCGCTTCGCTGGTGGCGTGGGCCAGTTGCCGGTCAATCAGCTCCGGAGTTAGCTTGTTTCCCACCCTTTCGCCAGAAATGCAAGACGCAGGTCCTTCGACTCGGTCGCCGCGACGGCCTCGCTCAGGATGACAAAAGGATGGGGCATCCAGCTTTCGCTCATTAACCGCATTGCCGGACCACACCTCGACTAGTCCCTCGCGCAGCCAGAGCGGCGTTTGGGCAGCGGCCCGCTCCTCCACCAGGGCGTGCAGAAACTCGTGCCGCAGCGTGCCCGCGAGCAGCTTGCGCGCGGCCAGAGTGCGCAGCGGCTGCACGGCAATCCGATCGCCCTCGGTGAAGGCAGCCACCCAGCCCGGAGCCAGCGTCGCATCGCGAAAGGCCGGCGTGGAGCGGTAGGCGCGGACCGTGATTTCGCCGCCAGGAATGAGCCCGCTGCGGGTTTCCGCCTCAGCCAGGGCGCGCGTCAGGGCGGGAAGAAACGTGGCGTCCGCGGCCTCGCTCGTTTCCAAAGCAAAGCCCTGCCCGCTCAGGCTGTCCCAGGCCGCGCCGGTCGTCTCCTCTCCCAGGGTTGCGCCAGGGAAGTACTGGGCCAGAATCTCGCGGTAGCCGCGCCCCTCGCGCGCCATCTCTGCCGCGCCGGCCTGGCAGAGGCCCACGCCGTGGCCGGAGCCGCGTCCGTGGAAGAGAAACCCGTCGCCCTGAGCCGCAACCTCAAACCAGTTGCTGCGAATCCGGTTCCATCCCAGGGCGCGGCCCACGGCCAGGCGAAAGCTCTCCGCCGGAACCGCCGCCGAGCCAACCAGCAGCACGGTTGCGCGGCCGGAGTCTCCACGCTTGGCGACGGTCAGGCTCTTCCATCCAGGCGCAGCCAGCCCCGCTGCGGCCAGCGCCTGGGTCAGCTCGGCGCGGGTTAGCGTGGCCGACCACTCGCTCGATCCGGCGCGCTGGCAGTAAGTATCGGCGCGCGAAACCAGGTGCCCCAGCGCTCCGTCTGCCCGCGCGGCCCTGCCCGGCCAAACCTCCTCGGCAGCCGCCGTCCGTCCCCCGCAGTTTTGATGAAAATACGCCGCTGCGCGGCTGCCGTGGAACCACAAGACCTCGCCGGCGGTGGCCAGAGTTGCCGCGTGAGCCTCGGGCGTCGAGCGCCAATGCACCCACTGGCAATGGGTCGAATCGCATACATCGAAGCCTGCGTGGCCATGGGAAAGTTGCAGCGCAAAGCTGCGCGCCACCACGGCCAGCGCCTCGCGAGATTCCGGCCCATCCGCCGCGCCGCTCTCGGCAGCCACAACCAGCTCCACGTAGCTCTCAATCGGGAGAGTCGCGACCACGCTGAGCGCGCCCATTTGCGCCGCGATGCGCAGCGGCCAGGCCAGCGTCAGCGATTCTCCGTGAGCTGTGAGCCGGTAACTGCCGGAGAGCAGCAGTTCAGTCGACGAATGGGCCGCGCCGCCCTGCTCGGTCCAGGTCAGCGCCCCGTCCTTAACCCGCACCGCAATCGCCGCCAGCGGCCGGGAAGGGCAGGTTACGCAAAGGCGAAGCGTCGATCCCGCCATCGGCGTGACGGTTGCATCCTGATCGCGCCACAGGGTCCACAGGCCCACGCGAATGGTGGAGCGTGGCGCGGTCTGGCCCGGCTGCCCCGCTCCGGTCGCAGCGCCCGCAGCCAGGCGGAGTGCGCCCGCGGCAAGACAGACTGCCAGAACCGCCCGCCTCACGGCTTCCTCAGCGGCGAGAGCGCCAGCAGCCTGGCCGCAACCTGAGCCGCATCCGAGCCGTGCCCTACAGGCAGGTAGACGGCCACCACCACCTGCGGTAAGTCGGCCGGCGCAAGACCCACAAACCAGCCGTGGCTCACGCCGCCGCTCTCCGCGCTGGCGGTACCGGTCTTGCCCTCAATGGGCACACCGCCCAGCGCCGCCGCGCCCGCCATGCCGAAGCTGGCCGAGTCCGCCAGCCCCGCGCGCACGGTTCGCGCCGCCGCGGTCTCCGCGTGCGCCGCCAACTCAATCGCCAGCGACCGGTAGGCTTCCGCCAGCTCCGGCAGCGTCACGCGAATCCCCTCCACGCCGAGCGCGGCAAGCTGAACCTCTTCGCGGCTGCGCGGCTGGCGAAAGGCGGCCACGCTCTCTTGCGGCACAAGCCCCGTCGCGGCTAACAATCCCCGCGCGCTCAACGCCCTGCGCAACTCCTCCGGCTCCAAGGTTCCGGCCAGCTCGGCAAAGTATGAGTTGCATGACCACGTGAGCGCCTGCTCCGCATCCATGGGCTCCGCCGCAGGGTGGGAGCAGTTGAGCTGATGGCTGCCAATGCGCAAGCTGCGGCTGCATGCGACCCTGCGTTCCGCGTCCCAGCGCCCGGTTGAAAGCGCAAAGTACAGGATCAGCGGCTTCAGGGTCGAGCCCGGAGTGGCCAGCGTGCGGCCCGCCTCGGCAAGATGGGCCGAAGCCAGCACGCGCCCCGAGCCGATCTCCACCACCAGCACCCGCGCATCGGGCGATACGGCGGCGGCATGATCCATCGCTCTCCGCCACTTCGCTGCCGCGTGCGTCGAGCCCAGCGCCGGGCGGCTCGACTGCGCCCATCCGGCCGCCGCGGCGCTTGCCAGCCCGGCAATCAAGATCCCCAACCCCGCTCCTCGAATCATCCGCCGACTCAACTGTCGAGCCATCCGCCGCATACTTGAAGTATGAACCATGCCAATGGAACCACGGCCGCGGGCCAGGGCAGAACCCTTCGTTGTAAAGTGGGCGCATGAAAACCTCCGGAGTTCATGCCGGTCTAGCTCTCAGGCTGGCGAGCGCCGCGCTTTGCGTTGCGCTCTGCGCTGTCGCCGCGCTGCCCGCCCAGCAGCCGGCGCCGCAGCAAAAGGCCGACTCGATTCTGATCCTCAAGAAGGACCATGTGATGGAACTGCTGGCCGGGGGCAAAGTGATCCGCACCTACAAGGTGGCGCTGGGCCAGGGCGGCCTTGCACCCAAGGAGCGCGAGGGCGACGGCCGCACGCCGGAGGGCCATTACGTCATCGACGCGCGCTACGCCGAGAGCCATTACCACAAGGCGCTGCACGTCTCCTATCCAAACGCCGAGGACCGCAGGCGGGCGGCCAGTCTCGGCGTCGCGCCGGGCGGCGCCATCATGATCCACGGCCTGCCCAACGGCAAGGGCTGGGTGGGCGCGGCGCACCGGCTCTACGACTGGACGCTGGGCTGCATCGCCGTCACCGACGAAGAGATCGACGAAATTTGGAACCTCGTACCCGTGGGCACGCCTGTCGAGATACGGCCGTAGGACAAAGACAAAGGCCCTATTCTGGCCGGATGAAAGAATCTGCTTACCGGTTCAGGGTGAAGATCACGTTGACCGTGGTCTCCACTTCCACTGGTTCGCGGTCGAGCAGATAAGGACGGTAGCGCCAGTTCTGCACGGCATCGAGTGCGGCTTGCCGCAGTATGGGCGGACCGCTGGCGACGCGAAGGTTCTCGATGGTTCCGGATTTGGAGATGGTGGCCTCCAGTACCACCGTGCCCTCAACGTGCGCGGCTACTCCGATGGCCGGGTAGTTAGGCAAAACCTTCCGGATGAGCAGCCCAGCTTCAACGACGGACGGGACGCGCACCGCTGCCCTGGGTTCCTGACGGACAACGGGGTGGACGGCTGGGCCGGAGAAGACCCCTCCCGGAACGCCAGGGCCGTTGGGGCCGGCGCCGAGCGCTGCGGTATCTACCTGTATCGCTGGTTCCGGTTCACTTGGCCGAAAGATGATGATCGGGATCGCGGACGGCGCCAAGATTTGGCCATTCCTGATTTCTCTAGGGGCCGTAGCGGCTTCGGTATGCTGAGGCTTCTGCGGCTCCGGAGCCGTCGGTGCGGGTGGCGCTTCCATCAGAATGGCGACGAACTGGCGCGGCAGCGCTTCAGGGCGGAGAAGCGGAATGAGAATCAGAGCCAGCAGGATGGAGCTGTTGAAGGTGAAGGCCGCGATCATCCAGCGGCGGCTGCGGGTGTGGATTCTGCCCGAGGATTCAAAGGTGGAGTCTTCAAACATGGCCTGCCTCCCTTGAGACTGCTATTCAGCCGCGCCGCTTGGGAGGTCAGGAAGCCTTTCGCGGGCGCAAGAGAGGCTGGCCGCTCCGCGCGCGATCTCTCGCACGCGGAGCGGAACTCAAGGCACCGCGCCCCAGCGACGAAGACCTGTCGCTGGGAACCCCCGCTTTCCGTTCATCCCATTCGGAACCACTGTGCTTGTATAGACACCGCTGCGAACAAAACTGTTCCCGGCACGGCAATGTAACCTTCTTTCTAGTTAGCGCGTAAGAGTGGATAGAAGGGGGAAGGGCGAATGGGGAACGGAGCGAGTGGCCTCCTGAACGCATTCCGTCAAGGCAGCCCTGAGGCCTTCGACGCCGCCTTCGAGACGCTCTTCCATCAGCATCAGCGCGCCGTCTACGGCTGGATTCTGCGTATCGTCCGCAACCCGGCCACGGCCGAGGAGCTGACCGTGGAGACCTTCTGGCGCATCTATCGGGCCCGCGACCGCTTCCAGCCCGAGCGTGGATTCGAGGGCTGGGCGCGCCGCATCGCCACCCGCGCGGCGTTCGATTGGCTGCGGACCGCGCGGCCTGAGGCCGAGTTGCCCGCGGAGATTCCGGCCCCGGCCGCAGCCGATCCCGCCGTCTCCGCCGAGATTCGGGGCAAGATCGCGCAGGC
>JBEKPA010000034.1:0-18326 GCA_049521195.1 Occallatibacter sp. | reverse complement strand
GTAGCCGCCGCCGAGGCCCTGCGCGCGGCGGGATTCCGCATTGGATTGCTCTTTGTCAGCGGCGAGGAGCGCGACTCGGCCGGCGCCAAGGCCGCCAACCAGGCGCCCAAGGGCAGCCGTTTCCTCATCAACGGCGAGCCCACCGGCAACTGCCTGGCCGTGGCCTCGAAGGGCGCCCTGCGCGCCGTTTTCAAATCCACCGGCAAAATGGCGCACTCGGCCTATCCCGAGCTGGGCGAGAGCGCCGTCCACAAGCTTGTCCAGGTGCTGGCCAAGGTGCTGGCGCTTCCGCTGCCGGTGGTTGAGGGTATCGGCTCCAGCACGCTGAACATCGGCCAGATCCAAGGCGGCTACGCGCCCAACGTCATCGCCGACAAGGCCGAGGCCCAGGTGCTGGTGCGCACGGTCACCGACTCGGCCCCGGTGCGCGCTCAACTGATCGAAGTCGCGGGCGATCTGGCCGAGGTCGAGTTCACCCTCGATTCTCCCTTCATCCGCTTGCGCGCCGCCGAGGGCCTGCCCACCATGGTCGTCAAGTTCTCCACCGACATTCCCTACCTGAGCAACTGGGGCAAGCCGCTCCTGCTCGGCCCTGGCTCCATCCACGTAGCCCACACGCCGCAAGAGAGGTTGGCCAAGAGGGAATTGCACGAAGCGGTCGAGCTATACATCAAGGTGGCAAAGCAACTGCTGAGCTGAGGCGCGGGGCGAAAAGATTCATAGCCCGCAACCGCTCTCTCTGCTATGCTTTCCATGCGGTTCTCCCCAACCCGCGTTCCCCGGCGCTTTCCCCAACCCAATTCCCCATGAGCGAGGTCGATATGTCAACCCCAGTTTCTGCCCCCGTCACGCCAGAGCGTATCTATCAGTTTGCCTTTGGCTATGCGCCGCCTCTGGTTCTTGAAGCGGCAATCCGCCACCATGTCTTCGACGTGCTGGACAGCGGCCCAAAATCCCTCGGCGAGATAAGCCTCGCCACAGGCGCCTCGGAGCGCGGGCTGGCCGCCATTCTGAATGTTCTTGTGGGCCTCGATTTTCTGCGCAAGGACGGGCATGGAAGTTACAGCCTTGCGCCCGAGAGCGCCGCGTTTCTGGTCAGCTCCAAGCCGGAGTTCCAGGGCGGGCTCATTCGCCACACCAGCGAGCACCTGCTTCCCAGATGGCTTGGCCTGAACGAGGTGGTAGCCACCGGCCAGCCGGTCACCGCCGTAAACCGCCAGACCACGGGCAGCGATTTCTTTGAGAAGTTCGTCAGCGACATCTTTCCCATGAGCTATCACGTGGCCCAGGAGCTGGCAGCGCACCTCAATCTGAACGCGGGCGGCGGCCCGGTCAGCGTGCTGGATCTGGCCGCGGGCTCGGGAGTCTGGGGCATCGCCCTGGCGCAGAGTTATAGCCAGGTGCGAGTTACCGCCGTCGATTGGCCAGGAGTTATACCAGTTACCCGCAGCACAGTGGCGCGCTTTGGCCTCGCGGACCGCTTCTCGTTCGTGGAAGGCGACCTGCTGCGGGCGGAGTTCGGCAGCGGCCATAACGTCGCCACGCTTGGTCACATCCTGCATAGCGAAGGCATCGAGCGCAGCAAGGCGCTGCTGGCCAAGACCTTCCAGGCGCTGGCCTCCGGGGGAACTATCGCCATCGCCGAGTTCCTGGTGAACGCGGAGAGAACGGGACCGTTGAACGGACTCGTCTTTGCCGTCAACATGCTGGTGAATACCGACTGCGGAGATACATTCTCCTTTGCGGAGATCGCCGGCTGGCTGCGCGGGGCCGGATTCACCGATGCGCGCACGCTCAATACGCATGGGCCTTCGCCGCTTATCCTGGCCACCAAGCCGTAACACTGCGGCTTAATTGAAGACTTTGCTCCAGCGATTTCGCAGTTGGCGTGATTCGAAGACAATGATCCGAGGCGGCGTCTGCCTTGAGCGGGCGCTGCCTCGCACAAAGCAGAAGAGCCTACCGTTACTTACCGTGAAGGCTCCGTACCACTACGAAAACCGTGGCGGACTCAGGGCTACCGCCGGCCGCGGTTCGACCTTCTTCGTGGTGATGACCACCTTGGCCCCGGTCAGCTCCGGGCCATCCCCGCCCTCCTTCACCGCCTCGATATGAATCTCGCCGGGCCGCTTGGTGGATTGCACGATCACCTGCGCCAGGCCGTTGAAGAGGGACCGCCTCGGCTCCTTGTCACTCTCCTGGCAGTTGGGGTCGCCGTTGCCCACGCCGATGAGCGCGCCCGCTCCGGTGACCTTGAAGCCGATCAGATTGCCTGCCGTCGGAACCGGCCGCCCCTCCTTGTCCGGCGCCTCCACGGTCAGGATCGCCACGTCCTCGCCGTCGGCATCGATCTCGGTCCGGTCCGCAGTCAGCCGGATTGCCACCGCCGGCCCGGTGGTCTCGCGCTTCTCGGTTAGCGCTAACTTACCGTCCTTCGTTCCGCGCGCTTCGATAACTCCCGGCGCGTATTTCACCTTCCACTCCAGGTGACCGAGACGCGGAACTTTCTGGCTGCCCAAACTCTTGCCATTTACGAATAACTCAACCTCATCCAGATTCGAATGCACCCAGACGGGAATCTCCTCCCCTTCCCTGCCCTCGAAGTTCCAGTGGGGAAACAGATGCAAGATCGGCTCGCTCCCCCACCATGATTTGTAGTAGTAATACGTGTCCTTGGGAAAGCCGCACATATCGATCACGCCAAACTGCGAGTTGACCGACGGCCATCCATAAGGCGTTGGCTCGCCGCGATAGTCGAAGCCGGTCCACATAAAGCCGCCCGCCTCCCACTCCCGCGCCGCATAAAACTTCCACCACTCTTCGGCCGTCTCGCCCCATCGCGCCGGATTCACGTCGTAGGAGCTCTCCGTGTTGCGCAGCGGATCGGTGGAGTAGTCCCCGCGCGTGCTGAAACAACTGGCCGTCTCTGAACCATAGACCGGCCGCTGCGGATACCTCTTGTGAAAGTCATCAGGGTATTTCAGGTTGTAGTTGAAGCCGATCACATCGAACGCATCGGAGACGCCCTGCTCGTTGTTTCCGTTCACCGCCGCCGAGACCGGGCGCGTGGGGTCCAGTTCGTGGCAGCGGCGCACCATGCTCCCCGCGATCTTGGCGCCCTGCTCGGCCATCGCGTCCTGCAACTGCCACTCCTCATTGCCCACCGACCACAACACGATCGACGGCGAGTTGCGATAGCGCTTGATCGTCTCTTCCAGTTGCGCCATCCCCTCTGGACTCGAACTCATCTGCCGCGTCTCGCACATCATCATCACGCCCATGCGGTCGCAGGCCTCCACCCACTCCGGCGTGGGCATATTGTGAGAGGTTCTGACCGCGTTGCAGCCCATCTCGCGCAGCACGGCCAGCCGGTACCACTGCAGCCGGTCGGGCAAAGCCGCGCCCACACCCGCGTGGTCCTGATGGTTGCAGGTGCCTTGCAGCTTGATTGACTTGCCGTTGAGAAAGAAGCCCTTGCCGGCGTCGAAGACCGCCGTGCGCACGCCAAAGCTCACTCGCTCGGCATCCCGCGTCCGTCCGCCCGCCTCCACTGTCACAATCGCCGAGTACAGGTTCGGCGCATCCACCGACCACAGCGCTGGATTGGCCAAACTCGCCGTCGCCGTGAACGTCCCCGCGCCATCCACGTCAATCGACTGCGCAGGCGCTTCGGCGGTAGCCACAGTCTTGCCCGCGGCATCCAGAATCCGCCAGCTTACCTTGGCGCTCTCCGCCTGCTTGCCTTCGTTCTGCACCACTGTCCCAAGGGTCAAGATGGCGGTGCCGTCGTCGCTTACCGCCGCGCGCACATAACTCTCCCACTTGCCCAGGTGCAGCGCATCGGTCTTGGTGAGCCACACGTGACGGTAGATACCCGCGCCCTCGTAAAACCAGCCGTCGCCGAGGCTGGCGTCAACGCGCGCCACAATATAGTTCTTCTGGCCATAACTCAGAAAGTCCGTCAGATCGAAGCGGAAGGGCGCGTAGCCGTTATCGTTGCGCCCGATGAAGCAGCCGTTCACAAAGACCAATACGTCGCGAAAGGCGCCGTCGAACTCGACCGCAATGCGCCGGCCCTGGTCGCCGGCCGGAACGTCGAACTCGCGCCGGTACCAGCCCACGCTGGTCTCCGGATAGCGGCGGCCGAGCGGCTTGAACCCATGCGAGCCCTGCGCGTCGTCATGCACAAAGGGCAACTCCACCGCCCAGTCGTGGGGCAGGTTCAGCGCGCGCCACTTCGAGTCGTCGAACTTGCCCTTTGCAAACTCGAATTCGCCCGTCTTGGCGAAGTCTCCCTGGCCGGCGCCAAAGCCCAGATCGCGAGCCGGATCGCTGCCGTGGCCAAACTGAAACTTCCAGCCGAAATCGAAGAGCAGTTGCTCGCGCGGCGCAACGGCGCCCAGGGCCTCGGCCGATGACGCCTGGGGATAACCGGCCAGAAGCGCAGCCGCGCGCCCCCAGGCCGACCGCGCCGCAAAGGAAGAAGCCGTCAGCGCCGCTCCGCTCGCAAGCAGATTGCGCCGGGAGATGCCAGCCATGGAAGATCCTCATTTTCAATGAATTTTCGCCGCAAACCGCGCCTTGACCGCTCGCGCCGGCAACGAGGAACTATAAATCAACCGCCGGTTGACCGGCAAAACTCGCATCGGGCGCGGAAAGCCTCGGCATCGGCGTCCGCCGTGCCGCGGTCCTCTAAAATAGACCGATGCCCGAACTGCCTGAGGTAGAAACCATTGCCCGCGGCGTCCACGAGCGGGTGCGTGGCGACCGCATCGTCGAAGCCTGGTTCGGCGGCCATCGCGGACCTTTCAAGACGCCGCCGGACCGGCAGGCCGCGGGCCTTGAGGGGCGCGTATTCCTGGGCGTGCATCGCACGGGAAAGCATATCGTCTGCGATCTGGGGGATTGCGAACTGGGACCATCGCTGAGTCCGGTATCGCAGTCGTCCACGGGCCGGCCAAAGAGCGGGGCGACCGCGCAGCCAAACGCCCGTCCAGAAGCCCAGTGGATTGTGCACCTTGGAATGACGGGACGACTGCTGGTTACCGTCCCAGACGCCCCCGTGGCAGCTCATACGCACGTGCGGCTGCGGCTGGCCAGCGGCCGGGAGCTGCGCTTTGTTGACTCGCGGCGCTTCGGGCGCCTTGAGTTTCGCGACCTCGGCTGCGGCGCGGGCTTCAGCGCAACGGGCGCGGAGCCGCTCACCATCGGGGCCGAGGAGTTTGCCTCCCTCTTCCGCGGCCGGCGGCTTTCCGTCAAGGCCGCCCTGCTGAACCAGAGGCTGCTGGCCGGGGTGGGCAACATCTATGCCGACGAAAGCCTCTTTCGCGCCGGCATCCGGCCGCGCCGGAGGGCTGGACGGCTGACCCGGAGCGAGCTTGAACGGCTGCGCGTGGAGCTGCGCGCGGTTCTGGAGCACGCCATCCGGATGGGCGGATCGTCGGTCAGCGATTACGTGGATGCGGACGGGGTGCGAGGCCTCTTTCAACTCGAGCACTGCGTCTACCTGCGCACCGGGCTTCCCTGCCCGCACTGCCAGACCCCGATCCGGCGCATTCTGTTGGCTGGACGGGGAACGCACTATTGCCCGCGCTGCCAGCGATGAGTGGCATTTCTATGATTTTTAAGATTGCTCCTCCTCTGGCCTTCCAAAATGCAGAAGACGGCGGCACCATGACATTCGTAAGTTATTGAAAACAGGAAATGGTATAAGTGGCGCTTCGATTGCTATTAAACAAGTGCCAGTGATGTACCGGCTGCTGGGGAGAATCCGGCCAGCCCAAAGAACAACAGACGCCCGGCAAGAGCATCCGCCAGCGAAGCGGCCCTGAACAAGGGATAGACCGGCCGGGAAAGTCTGTAGCAGGCACGGTGGAAGAGCCGCCGGCCACAGCTTTTGGGGAGGCCAGTGACCAGCGCAGGACAGCGAAACGCCGCTCCGTTTGGAGCGGCGTTTTGTGCATGGGCCGGAGTTCCTGGTGCAAGCCGGGGATTCCCGAGTCCGGGCGCACCTAAATGTGTACTTGCCAGCCCAGGGTCTTGGCTGTACTATCGAATCAGCCTATCAAGCGGCTGACGCGAGCCACCCGAAACGGGCAGAGCGCGCTCGCCGTTGAGCAAGGAATTTTCGCCGCGCCGTTTATTGGTTATTCAGCACTCGCGGCGGAAGCTCCCCATAGGAAGGGCATTGCCTGAAGAAAGCGCCAGCCGCGCTGTTTCAACTCCGCAAGAGGAACCGGCATTGGACCCGGCAACGGGCCTGATCGGCCGAGGGGACTGTTCGAGAGTTCCCGCGAAGAAAGCGGCGAGGCGGCAAGGCTTCTGGGAATCATGGCGGATGGCGCGCGGGGCTGGGCTCCGGGGCGATCCGCTCAATGTCCTGAAGTGACTGGACCGCCGGTCGCCGGGTTCCCCGTCCAGGTCTGGACAGGCGAAAGGCAAAGGAAGCTTAGCAACGGGCGAGACAACGGCTGAAGCTAGGAACGCAATGCACCAGATGGCACACTGCCAGAAAGTACACTCATGATGACAGAATCGACCCAGCCCCAGTCTGAACTGGGGCCAGCGCCGGCCAATGGGCAGGTGCAGCCGCAAGGGCATCGGCGCCGCCGCCGTCGCCGCAAGAACAAATCCAGCCAGGCAAACGCACCCCAGGCACAGCAGGCTCAGGCTCCGGCGCCACCGCCGCCACCGCAGCCCAGGCCGGTCGCAGTGAGCCAGACTCATCAGGCGCACCCAGGCCAGGGACAGGGACGGAAGAAGAAGAAGTTCTTCCAGAAGGGCGCGGCCACGGCCGCGCAGCCCGGCAACAGCATCTCCTCGCCTTCGCAGGGCAGGCGCAAGGGCAAGCAGAGGGGACCGCGGGAGTTTGTCGGTCCCATGGACCACAGCTATCGCGCCGTCAATGGCAACGTGGCCGACGGGCCGCCCTCGACGATTCAAATAGGGAGCAACGGCTACGGCGGCCACTACCAGGACACCTACGAAGCGCCGCCGCCGGCTCCGGTCCGCGAGGACGCGCCCACGCGCATCTTCTGCTTCATCGACGATCTCTTCTTTCAGGCCAAGATTCAGGAGAACTCGCGCCGGCTGGGCATCAAGGTCGAGTTCCTCAAGGGCGACAAGGATTCCGTGACCCGGCTCACCGATCTGCCCGAGGCGGAGCGGCCGACGCTTCTGGTCTTCGACCTGAACAACCTGAACGCCAAGCCGATGACGCTGATTCCCAAGCTCAAGTCCAAGCTGAAAAAGGCCACTTCGATCATCGGCTTTCTCAATCACCTGCAGGGCGACCTGAAGTTGAAGGCCGTCGAGGCCGGGTGCGACACGGTAATGCCGCGCTCCGCCTTCTCGCAGAGCCTGCCCAGCCTGCTGCGCCGCTATGGGATGGCGGAGGAAGAAGAATACGCCCAGCAGCCGATGTGAGCCGGGCGGAAAGAGGATAAGCAAAGAGGGAGTTCCCAGGCTGGGAACTCCCTCTTTGTTTGAGCGAAGTCTTATTCCAAGCGAGCGCGGTCTTTATCCCGGCGGCCAGGTGAACGGGCGGCCTCCCAGCAGGTGCAGGTGGAGATGGTCCACGGTCTGGCCGCCGTCCTGCCCGGTATTCACGACGATGCGGTAGCCGCCGTCAAGCTGCTTGGTCTTGGCTATCTCCGCCGCCGCCGAAAGAAGGTGACCGAGCAGCGCGGAATCTTTTCTGGCGGTATCGTCGAGCGAACTGATATGCTCTCGCGGCACGATCAGCACATGCACCGGCGCCTGGGGGTTGACGTCCGCGAAGGCATAGCCAAGATGGTCCTGGAAGACCGGCGTCGAGGGGACAATTCCTTCAATGATCTTGCAGAAGAGGCAGCTCATAGCGACCTCAGTGTACATGCGCTGCTTTCAACAGGGGAGTAGCATCCTTGGTACGCGAATGGCGCACCCTCGATTTCGCTCCGATGAGGGTGCCCCATCCTACGCTTGGCCGGGGCCCCCACGGACAGGCCTTCGTCCGTGGGGTGGTCGGGCGAAGAGTGGGGAGCACAACACTCAACCATCCGTCTCCGGCTCCCCACGGATGCGAGTATTGAGCGCGTTTTCCGAAGTCGAATTCCCCAGTCATGTCGAAAGCCTTCCCTGGGGAACCGCTTCCGGGTCGTCGCGGCCGGTCGCGCTCCAGGAATCGAAACAGCGGACATGGCGCAACCTGAAGGGGCGCGGTGGCATCCAGGCAGGCGCCAAGACCGGAACCTGGGGCGCCCAACTGTAGGATGGAGATGCGGCCCACCCGGCGCGCGAATCATGGCAGAGCCCTCAAGCAGAGGAAAGATGCGCGTGGATATTCTGCTCTTCGAGCGGGGGCTGGTCCCCAGCCGCGAACGGGCGCGCGCGCTCATCCTTGCCGGCCGGGTTCTGGTCCGCGAGCAAAAGGTCGATAAGCCGGGCACGGCGGTTGCAGCGGACGCGCCGATCCGCCTGCTCGGCGAGGACCAGCCCTACGTGAGCCGCGGCGGCCTCAAGCTGGCTGAAGCGCTGAATCATTGGAAGATCGTGGTGACCGGCAGGGCTTGCCTCGACGTGGGCGCATCCACGGGCGGATTCACGGATTGCCTCTTGCAGCACGGCGCCGCGCACGTGACCGCCGTCGATACCGGCTTCGGCCAGATCGCCATGAAGCTGCGCAACGACCCTCGCGTGCGTTTGCTGGAGCGCACCAACGCGCGCTTTCTTGAGCCGGGTTCTCTCGCCATACTGATTGAAGATAAATTCGATCGGATGAAGGGTACGGGCTTCAGCCCGTACATCGGCACCGCAAATCGAACTCGGGCTTTAGCCCCTGAGGGAATTCCCGGCCTCACGCTGCTGGGGATGGACGTATCGTTCATCTCCGCCACGCTGCTGCTGGAGCCGGTGCTGGCCGCAGCCCCCAGCCTCGCGGAGGCCGTGATCCTGGTCAAGCCGCAATTCGAGGCCGGGCGCGAGCACGTGGGCAAGGGCGGCATCGTCCGCGCTCCCCAGGCGCACCAACTGGCCATCGGCAAGGTGGCCGATTGCGTCCGTTCGCTCGGCTGGCAGGTGGTCGGGACTATTCCCTCGCCGATCACCGGCGCGGAGGGCAACCGCGAGTTTCTGCTCTATGCGCGGCGGCCTGAGGCTTCGGTCTCCGCAACTCCGTCCGAGGGCGAAGTTGCGGAAGAACCAGGGCGCATGGGTTAGCCGATCGGCGCGGCCTGCAAACCTAGCTTCGGATTTGGGCCATATTGGTTGGCTGCCGCATCGCTGTCCATACAAACGAACACGAGCACGATTATGGGCCCGACGATGGGAATCAGCGCCAGCAAAAGGAACCAGCCGCTCTTGCCGGTGTCGTGCAGCCGGCGCACACTGACAGCCAAACCTGGGATGAGAACGGCCAGGCAGTAGATGAAATACAGGCCCAAGAAGATTGGGCCGATCCCGCTCTCCCTGAGCGCGAGACCGGGAATATACAGCACCAGACAGATCACCATGTTAATGAGGGTAAACATCCAATACTCTTTGCGGCGCGAACGCCCGCTGAACTCGGCAAATCTCTTCCAGACCATTATGTACCACTCCATCTTCTTCCTCCATTTCCGATCGTTGATCACGTACCTTGCTAGGCGTGCAGTATCCACACTGTCGGCTGGCCGCGATGCCTGGGATTTGCACGAAGTTTTCCGGCGTCCTGCCAATATACATCCAATTGCCGCGGGTAGGCGACTGAAATCTTGTGACGGGATTCCCAGAAGGCTCGCTCAACCGGTAAATGTCCAGCCTTCACAATCGAGTTCCCAGGCCGCATCCCTTGCACCGAGGCCGGGATGAACCTTCAGGCGCGCCCTCCGCAATTGCCGCGAAACGGGGATGCAACCTTCAGCCTTATGCCGCAACTGCGGCAAAACCCGAAGTTGCTCTCGACCTTGGGCTGCTGCGGCTGCGACTGGTGCTGCCGAAGGGAATCGGCACGTGGTCGTTGACCAGCTTGCAGCAACGGTTGGTGAAGACCGGCGGCCGGTTGGTAAAGCATGCCCGTTACTACTGGCTATTGCTGGCGGAGAGCCATCTCGCGCGGCGCTTGTTCGGAAGCATGCTGCGGCGGATGGAGGCTTTGCCGCTGCCAGCCGGATAGGCGCGGCAGCCAGGCGAAACCAATCTGGACGACGGAGGGGAATTGATGGGGGAGGTGTCCGTGAAATGGATTCGAAATCAGGCAAGTTATGGCTTTTTGGCCTGGAGACGGCCCCGCCTGAAACGACCGGGTATTTGGGATGGAAACAGATGCAAAGAGGTCGCAAGCGGAGGCAAATGGGCGTATATTGGTTCCTAGCCGAAAGGCAAAAGGGAGAAATTCCGGTGACAATGATTTCCGCCAAGCCATCTTACCTGATTCTATCTTTATTAGCGACCATCTCGATCCTGGGATGCGGGGGAATGAGTAGTGCGCCGGTCACGACTACTGCTTCGACGCGCCCCGGGAGCAGCTTGAGCGGCCAGGTGAAGAGTGTTCAGCAGCAGAGTGACCCGCAGCCGACTGTCCAGCAGCCGATATCGGGCGCCACGATTCAGCTTTACGCCGTTGGAACGAATGGAGACGCATCGTCAGCGACAAACCTGATCGCCACCGCGCTAACCACCAGCGACGGCACCGGGCAGATGAACAGCAATGCCAATGCAGGCAACGCCAATAACAGCCTGCCCGCCGGTTCCTTCACCATTAGCGGCGACTACACGTGCCCAGGGCAGAATACGCAGGTCTATCTGCTGGCAACCGGAGGGAATCCAGGCCTTGCGAGCGGAACGAACAATACCGCAATCGACCTGATTGCGGCGCTGGGATCATGCAGTTCGCTGAGTCCGACCACTTCCATCAATCTGAATGAGGTAACCACGGTGGCAGCGGTTGCGGCGCTCGCGCCGTATATGACTTCACCGGCCTGCATGACTGCGCCGACCTGCATTGGATCGGGCACGTCGGATGCGGCTGGGCTGACGGCCGCGTTCACACTGGCTTCGCAATACGCAAGCACGGCGACCGGAACGTCGCCTGGCACTTCAGTACCGGCCGGCGATGCAGTTCCGAGCACACTGATCAATTCGCTTGCGGGCATTGTGTCGTCGTGTGTGAACACCACGGGAGGCATTGCCGGCGATGGCTCGAATTGCGGCACGCTGTTCACCGATTCCACGCCCTCGGGCGGCACGGCCCCGGGCGACGTTGCCACTGCGTTGTTGGATATTTTGAACAATCCAACCAGCAATCTGACCTCGCTGTTCGCCTTACTGCCGTCAACGCCGCCGTTCGAACCGGACTACAATGCAGCGCCGTCAACGGCGGCGATCAGCCTCATCACCACGCCCACCGGAGGCGCGCTGGCGGACTTTGGCGCGCAGGAGCAAATTATTCGCGGTTTCGGCGCATCGGAAGTGTTTTTTGGGGTGCTGCCAACCTCCCAATGGGATGAATTGTACGGGCAGGCTATGCCAGCGCCCACGCAGGTTAACCCAGGGTCCCAGCCGGTTTACCCACAACTCGGGCTGAGCATCATGCGCATTCAAATCGCTCCCGCCACCTGGAATACAACCACCGCGAGCGTCGTTTCCGGCGGCACCAGTGCGTGGACCCCTGAGCTTACCAACGCCTACTATGCACAGCAAACCTACGGGGCGCTCATCTTCGCCACTCCCTGGACCCCACCCGCCAGCATAAAGAGCAACAACAACACGGTTGGGGGCAGTCTGCTTTCCCAGTATTATGGCCAATATGCGACTTATCTTGAGGACTTTGTCAACTATGCAGCAAGCACCGGCCCAGGCCCGAACGGCGTGCACCTCTATGCGGTTTCCGTGCAGAACGAACCGGACTTCAATGCCAGCTATGTATCTTGCCTCTGGACCGGAGCGCAATTGGATACATGGATCGCGGGTAACGGCTCGGTACTCACTACAGGTTCGAACCCGGTCAAGTTGATGATGCCGGAATCGGATAGCTTCAATACAGACGAATCCGACCCGGCGCTGGACGATCCCGCGGCCGTCGGCAACATCTCGATCGTTGGCGGTCACCTCTATGGGGCGTCGCCCTTCTATTACACCAATGCCGAGAACAAGGGCAAGGATGTGTGGATGACCGAGCACTACATCGTCCCAGTCTCAGGTGGAAAAACCACCGCCATCGCCGATGCCATTGCCATGGCGGAGGAGATTCATGCCTCCATGACCACTGCCGACTACAACGCGTACGTCTGGTGGGAGGGCCCCAACACGAATCCGAACATCAGCCCACAAGAGCATCTGATTACCTCCAGTGGCATTCCCACTTTCTTCGGCTTAGCTATGTCGCAGTTCTCTCTCTTCGTGCGTCCTGGCTATTACCGTTACAACGCCACGCCGACCCCGGTCACCGGTGTCTATCTTTCGGCTTATAGCGGTGACGGGCACCAGGTGATCGTGGCGATCAACTCCACCAGTTCCGCGGTCACGCTGCCTATCCTGATCGCAAACCAGACAGTGACCTCGATGACGCCTTACCAGACTACTTCCAGTTCTTCGGTATCTCAGCTGAGCCCGGTTACAGTAACCAACAACGAGTTCAGTGCCACACTGCCCGCCATGAGCATCACCACCTACGTGCAGTAGCCGGGACGCCCAGCCCTCCATGCCCGATTATGGGCGCGTTGCTTCAGCGATGGAGGTATTCCCGTTAATCATCCAATACTCTTTGCGGCGCGAACGTCCGCTGAACTCGGCAAACCTCTTCCAGACCATTAGGTGCCACTCCATTTTCTTCCTCCATTTCCGATCGTTCATCGCCTACCTTGCTAGGTGTGCGGCATCCACCCAGTCGGCTGGCCGCAATGCCTGAGATTTGCACGAAATTCTCCGGCGAGCTGCCAATATACATCCAACTGCCACGGATAGGCGGCTGAAATTCTTGCCCTGCATTCGTGAGGGCTCGCTCCGGCGAGATCGCTATCTTGCCGGAATCGCACCCCAGGCTGCATCCGTTACACTGAGACCGCATGGTTCACGTCGCCATAGTTTGCAAGTCGCAGAAGGAAGAGCTGACCCGGCTCCTGCCGGAGCTGATCGCCTGGCTGCGCGGGCACGGATTTGAGCCGCTGCTGGACCTGGAGGGCGGCCGCTACACAGCAGCTGCGCCGGCCGTGGATCGCCTCGAGATGCCCTCCTGGGCGCCGGGGCTGGTAATCGTTCTGGGCGGCGACGGCACGCTGCTCTCGGTAGCGCACATCTTTGCCGCCACCGGTACGCCCATCCTCGCCGTGAATCTGGGCTTTCTCGGCTTCCTGACCGAGGTGCGCCTCGCCGACCTCTATTCGACGCTGGAAGCCTGGTGCGGCAATTGCCACGTCATCGATGCGCGCATCCTGCTGCACGCGGAGTTGTGGCGCGCGGGCGAAAAGCATGCGGCCTTCAGGGCGCTGAATGAAGTGGTGGTCTCCAAGGGCGATGTGGCCCGCATGGGCGACTTCACCGTGGAGCTGGAGGGCAAGAGGGTAGCTCGCTTCCGCGCCGACGGCGTCATCGTCTCCACCCCCACCGGTTCCACCGCCTATACGCTGGCCGCCAACGGCCCCATCCTCACCCCCGATGTGGATGCGCTAGTGGTCACGCCCATCTGTCCCCACCTGCTTACGCTGCGGCCCATTGTGGTGCGCGGCGACGCCTCGCTCACCGTCCGCATCGAGGGCGTTCCCACCAAGGCGCTGCTGACCGTGGACGGCCAGCAGGCCGTCGCCCTGCAACTGGGCGACGAGGTGCGCTGCCGGCGCTCCCACCACACCGTCAACCTGGTCCGGCTGAGCGAAAGCGGCTTCTTTGAAGCACTCCGCAGCAAGCTGAGCTGGGGCGAGCGGTAGAGGCGGATCCGCTGGACGCCGGCGAAGGTGGCCAATTCTCCCGCAATCGGAGCATTTTCACGGATACTCCAAAGCCATGGGTGCCCCACCCTCGCCGCGTCTTCGTACTTGCGGCTAGGGTGGGGTAGCTTGATGCCGACCGCAATGAAACAGTGAAAATGCACCGCCCGTCAGTCCCGCGCGAAAGCCCGATTCACAGCCCCGTTTCCGGTATCGCTCCCATCCGATTCATTGCGCCGCCGCGAGCGAAACGATATGCGGATCGCCGTAGAGCTTGCGCAGGCTCTCGGCGCGGCCGGTCGAGTCTGCCGGCGCCGAGGGCAAAGCGGCGGCCATGAACCAGGCCCAGCCGGCGTGCTCCGTCAAGGCCGCGGGCAGAGGAAGATCGCCCGTCAGCTCGACGCCGATAGGCTTTCCCACGGCGGTCTGCTCAAGAATGCGGCCAGCCTGAAAGTACGGATCGACCCGGTCCAGCCGGATCTCGACCGCATCGGTGTAGAGCAGGCCGGGGTAGAAGTCGCTGAGGGTTGCCGCGTTGCCGGTCCTGAAGTCGAGCGTCGCGGCCTCCCACACCCAGACCAGGTCGTGCAATCCATCGTGGTTCACCAGGCGGTCGAAGAGCTGGCGATAGAGCTCTCCCGAGCCGTGAATACCCTTGCGCCCCGCCCACCAGAACCTCTTGCCGTTGGACTCGGGAAGGGGATTCCACAGCACGGCCACGCCGCCATCCTGAAACTGCCTGAGCGTGTTCGCGATCTCGTCCACCTGCTTGAACCATCGCTGGTTCAGATTGCTGCCGGGCGTGAGCAACTCGTTCCATTCGTAGTCGCTGAGCTGAGTGTGGCTGTCGGCGCCCGCGCCGTTGGTGGGGCTGTTTGCGCGCCAACTCAGGCTCACTTCGGCGTGGCGGTCATTAGCCGAGAGCGCCTCTTTGACGAGGGCTTGCCGAAAGGATGCCACGGCGCCCGGCACGGCTTCCATGAATGGGTTAAGTTCGGCGCCGTAGATAGCCGGCTCCTTTCCCGTCGCCTGGACGACCTCTTTGGTTTCCGCCGCGGGCGCTGTGAAGCAGTTTTCCTGTCCGCTCAGTACCGCCTCACCCGGCGCGGCCACCAGGCGCGCCAGCAGGGCCTTGGCTTCGGACGTTGCGCCGGGGCTTACCGGATCGGCCTCAGGCTTGCCGCCGTTGCGCTCGGCCGTGGCCTTGCGGATGACCTCCATGGGTCCTGCCAGCCGCGGATCGTCCCGGTTCAGCGCTCGCGGGCCGTGGTAGACGGCGTTGGTCAGCTCAAGCGGGTTGGCGGACTGGATCCACTCGCTCCAGACCATGAAGTAGGTCCAGCGCGGCTGCAGCTCAAGCACCTCTGGGCTGGGCAGTTCGCCCACCTCGGCCAGCGCGATGGGCTTGCCGCCGGCCAGCGCGGCCATGCTGTCGTAGTACTCCTGCTTGAACTCGCCGTAGTTGTCCATGGTGACCACGTCGGCGAACTGCGGGCCGGGATAATAGTCGACGATGGGGCTGGCATTGCCGCCGGGCACATTCACATTCCACACCCACACCAGATTGTCCAGATGATGGACGTTCACGAAGCGGTCGTAGATCTGGCGATAGAGCGCCGCCGACCCATCCATACCGGGACGCCCTCCCCACCAGAACCAGTTGCCGTTCATCTCGTGATAGGGCCGGAAGAGCACCGGCACATGCGCATCGCGCAGTTGTCGCAGATAGCCGGCGATCAGGTCCACCTGCGCGCACCAGCGGTTGTAGAGCGGGCTCCCTGGGGTCAGCAACTCATGCCACTCGTAATCCGTCAGATGGCCCTGCACGCTGTCCTTGAATGTGACCGGCTCGTCCTCGGTGGGCCTGACGGCGTGCCAGGTGAGGGCGATGACCGCGCCGTTGCGGTACTGCCGCTCCACCTCTTCGATCATCGCCGGACGCGAGAGCACCGAATCCTTGTCGTCGCCGCCGGAGAAGCCGAAGTCCTGCCCAAAGAGCCCAGGGTACTTGCCGGTCAGGTCGAAGGCCATATCGGTCCAGCGCGAACCGGTGTTGGGATAGTTGTGCTGGCCGGTGATGGTGCCCTTGCCGGAGATGGAATAGAGATAAGCGAGCAAGGCGCGCGCCTCGGGAGTTGCATGGGGGTTCACCGGCTCAGGAGCCGTCTGCGCCCAACCGCCAACTCCCAGAGCGGCTGCCAGAACGCCCGCCGCGATCCGCATCATCCCCATTGTGTTCATCCGCATCGTGCCCTCCGCATCGTAAAGGCCCATCTTTTCCCGGTGCGAATTATAAATGCCCCCGCTTTCGCGCGGAGCCGTCCTTCAAGACGCCGCGGGCTCCCGCTTGCCATTCGTCCACCGGCTACGCCGGCCCACGGGGTGAGCGTTCCACATAATGCTGGGTGCCCCTGGTTCCGATTTTGGGACCTGGGAGAGCACATATTCACACGGTCGAAGTACTAAGGCAAAAGAAGGCGGAGCGCGTTGGGAACAATGGAGACCCGCATGGGAATGCGCCCGAGCCATTCCCCGTCGGCCTGGAAGTGCGGGGCAGGGCCCGAGCATGGGCGGCAGGAGAAAGCGGTCACATCCGCAAAACGAAGGAAAGGGTCGAGCCGGAGAAGATTGAGCCAGCCGGAGACGAACCACAGCGGCAGCGAGAGCGCGGCCGGTGGGCTCAGGATGAGCAATCGCAGGTTTGCATCCTGGATGGTGGCTCGGCGGCCCGCGAGCTTGCTGAACAGTCCGCCAAGGTCGTCCACGCGAACCGCCATTGCGCCGACAGCCAATCGAGTATCCGAGGCCCCGGTTGCCGCATCGGTGTACTCGACTTCGAATGCTCGGAAGCGGCTGGTGGCGAACAAGCGGGCAGCGTGAAGGTAGTATGCCAACCGGCCGAGACTCGATTTCCGGGCTAAGAGAAGGCTGTATACAAGGGCGCCGTCGGGGCCTGCTCCGGCCATCGCCGCAAAGTAGCGGGCTTGGCCGCCGTATATAACCTTGCCCAGGGGAATCGTCCGCGACCTGCCGTGAATCTCCTGGAGCGCTGCCTTCAGCGGGTCGAGAGAGAGGCGCAGGTTGCGGGCCAGAGCGTTCGCGCTGCCGAGCGGGATAATACCCATGGCGGCGGTTGGCTCGCAGGTTTCCGAAGCGAGTCCCTGGATGACCTCATGGATGGTGCCGTCGCCGCCGCAGGCGAAGACGATCTCTGCGCCGCCGCGGACGGCATCTCGCGCCAGGATGGCCGCCGAGCCGGGAGCGGTGGTGGCCAGGAGTTCGACTGGATGGCCAAGAGAGGAAAGCGCATCGACGATCTGGCGGAGCTGCTCTGCGCGGCCTTGCCGTTTGCGGCCCGCGGCGGGATTGTGGATGAGGATGCAGCGCACGGGATCATTCTAGGTCTCTGACCGCTTGTTTATGTACCATCTCCGTGCCCCATCCTTTCGCTTTTTCCTGGCGAAAGGGTGGGATAGCGCGAACGCCAACGTACGAAATCACGCGGTCAGAGACCTAGGCGGAACTGCCGAATCGACGCGCCGGGCGGCGGCCGGCCGTTCGCTCTATCCCGCCCTCTCCGTCCGCTCCGCCGGGCGGGCGCGGACCGAGGCAGCTCACCCGATGTGCATGAGGAAACTGATCTTGATCCGGCTTTTCATTCCCGTGCCGCCCTTCTCCCAGCGGCTGTGGCTCACCATTTGGGAAAATGTATCGTTTATTCCTGTGCAAACGTGGTGCTTGTCGAGTAGGATGTCTCTTCGATGTCCAAGTCAATCGATTTCCGTCCTGTGATTCTTGCCGGCGGCAGCGGTACCCGCTTCTGGCCCCGCTCCCGCCGCGCCCGCGCCAAGCAGGTTTTGGCCCTCGATGGCGAGCGCTCCATGATTCAGCAGACCGTGGAGCGGCTCAAGCCGCTGGCCACGTCGGCCAATACCTGGGTCATTACCAACGAGTATCTGGCCCACGAGATCGCCGACCAGTTGAAGGGCGTGCCCGCCGCGCAGATCGTGCAGGAGCCGGTCGGGCGCAACACCGCCCCGGCCTGCGGACTGGCCGCCTTCCTGATCGAGAGGCAAAACCCCGATGCGGTGCTGGGGATATTTCCCTCGGACCACGTCATCTCCGACGAGCCGCGCTTCATCAAGGCTCTGCAAAAGGGCATCGCCGTGGCCGCAGCCGGCGAAAACATGGTGGTGCTGGGCATTGAGCCTACCCGCGCCG
The DNA here is from genome assembly GCA_049521195.1 of Occallatibacter sp. Taxonomy (GTDB): domain Bacteria; phylum Acidobacteriota; class Terriglobia; order Terriglobales; family Acidobacteriaceae; genus Telmatobacter. The sequence continues at coordinate 225 of JBEKPA010000034.1, read as the reverse complement.
AGACCGGCTACGGCTACATCGAGACCACCGACTTTACCCGCGACGACTCCGCCCTGCACGTGCGCCGCTTCATCGAAAAGCCCAATCAGAACAAGGCTGGGGAGTTCGTCGCCGCCGGCAATTACTACTGGAACTCGGGCATTTTCCTGTGGTCCGCGCGCACCCTGGCCAACGCCGTCCGCGAGCACCTGCCGGAGACCGCTCCGTTGCTCGAGAGCATTGCCG
>JBEKPA010000033.1:0-18626 GCA_049521195.1 Occallatibacter sp. | reverse complement strand
ACCAGCAGCTCCGGCGACGACCCGGCCAGCTCCACAACCGTGGGTTGTTTTGACTTTTTGGACGAGCGCTTGGGCTGGTCCGGCCGCCCGCCAAGGGCCCCCTCAGGCGAGAAGCGCAGAAAGAACATATAGGGGCTGGGGTTGACGGTGCGCAGCGCCCGATAGACCTGGAAGCTGTCCGCGCCCGGCTCCACGTCAAGCCGCTGCGACAGCACTGCCTGAAAGATATCGCCCGCTGCGATGTACTCCTTGGTGCGAGTCACGGCAGCCAGAAAGTCCTTTTTCGCCGTGCGGCGCTGCACCTTGAGCTTGCCCTTGTTGTGCCGGGCCGCCAGTTTGGGCAGCGGCTGGGCCAGGCGCGCTTCCAGCTTGTCCAGCCGCGCAACGGCCTTGTCGTAGGCATCGGCGGGCTTGCCGCGCGTCACGTCGGCTGTCGCCAGGAGCCAAATCTCCTTGCGCACGTGGTCGAAGCCCAGCACCTCATCGAAGAAGAGCAGGCAAGCGTCGGGAACGCCCAACTCGTCCTTGGCCAGCTCCGGCAGCCGCTCGATCTGGCGCACCGCGTCATAGGCGAAGAAGCCCACCGCCCCGGCGGTAAACGGCGGCAGTCCCTGGAGCCGCGCCGGCTTGTGTCCGCTCAGCGCCCGCCGCAGCACGGCAAAGATGTCGCCCTCTGTCTGGACCACCTTCTTGCCTTCGGTGATGGTGATCTCGCGCCCCCGCGCCACAATCCGCTTGAACGGCTGGAGACCGATGAAGGTATAGCGGCCCAGCTTCTCGCCGCCCTCGACCGACTCCAGCAGGAAGCACTCCCGCTCCAGCCACGCCGCGCGCAGGAATGCCGAGACCGGCGTTTCCAGGTCCGCCGCCAGCGTGCGACAGACGGGGATAAGCGTGTGCTCACGAGCGAGCGCGAGGAACTCCTTGCGGCTGGGCTGAACCGAATGCGGTGGGGTTTTCACAGACCTAGTGTAATTGCTGGCCGCGCGCCGGGCCTGCGGCACCCGTTCCTGGAAATGACGGCTCCGCCTCTGGGGCGGGCTCTTTGTTGGCGGGGGCAATCTATTGCGGCGGCGCGGCCGCTCCGGGCATCGGCACGACGATAGTGAGGGTGTTGGACTTGACCGTGAAGCTGTTTCTGGGGTTCCACGGATCCGGATAGACCTCTCGCGTCACAGTGATCTCGTAAGTTCCGGGCGCGGTCATGTCATACTCCGAGGTGGCCCACAACGTGAATGTCACGCTTTCTCCAGGATTGATCCCTCGCGGTATTCCATGGCAGGCATCCGCCTCGGTCGAGCGGACCTTGATCCGGTTAGGATCAGGGGGCTCTTCAGCCTCCGTGCTGCCGGCTTTTCTCTTCTCGGCCGGCACACCATCGCGCAGAACTACCATCTTGTATGCCCACGGAGTTAGGGCGCAGCCGTCCTTCTGAACAACATCGGAAACATTGGTGTATTTCACCAGCAATTCATGCTCGGTTGCCGGGTAACTTGGATTGAGTTTTTGTTCTTCGATAGCCAATGCAAATGTGGGCGCTGGCTTTCCCGGCGTCTGCGCAAGCAGGGCCACTGCAGACGACAGGAGTATCGGCGTAAGGAGATTCATTCCAAGCATTTTCAAGGCCTTCATTGTCGTTCCTCCTGGAGCAAGGATGGCCTGCACAGGACAATAACACGGCGCGAAATGCCCCGCCCCGGAGGCGGCTGGCGCGTCCGGGGCGGAATGAAGCAATGACTATCCAATGATGGTGATGGTGATGGGATTGGACCACACGACAGGAGATTCGCCCTTTTCATCCTTCACAAAGGGTTCCCGCCGCGACACGCGGATGATGTATTTGCCGGGCCGGCTTAATTTGAAGACTCGATTGATGAGGATCTCGTTCGGGACACTATTCCCTCCTGCCCCTATTCCGCAGTCATAGGTGTCCCTCTCCGTGCCCCGATGACGCTTCTCAACAGGTTTCCCGTCTTCATCGACCGCTTCGTAGTCCTCCGACCACAACGAGCAGTAGATGTCGTGTTTGGTCAGGTTGGTTTGGATGATCGTGATCCACATATCCGAGCCTACGCGATACTCGGAGATAATCTTGTTACGCGTGCCTGGACTCACAGTGAGCGAGAAGGTAGGAGATTTATCGTTTGCAGCCAGTGCCTGGAGTCTTTCAGCTTCTGGAGTGAGCCAGTCGCACCCCTGGCCGGGAAGACACGAGGAGTTTTCGGGCTTCTCCGCGCCCTGGCTGCGCAAGGCGGGCATCAAAATGACTAGAAAGCAAGCGAAGAACAATGTGCGGACTATCGTGAATTTCATTCCTCTATCTCCTCTGTTTGATCGACTGGATCGCAACTTCCAATCCCTGATACACCACCCCAGACGGGATAGCCATAGATGGCATTATCCGTATCCAGGGACGGCGTGAAGCCTCCTACTTTTCCGGCCGCATTTGTCACCGCCTCTCCCCATTTACCTCCTCCAATGGGCGCTTTTTGGGCCACAGTTCCCCCGAACTGCCATTGTTGGTAGCCGATGGGAACCGGGATGGAGGGGGTGCCAGTCCCCGAGAGTTGTGGCGGCTGCCAGAGCAGATACATGAAGGCGTGAAAGTCTCTTGTCCCCGACGAGTAGAAGTTCGGAAGAGCTTGTCCAGGACCGTCGTAGGCCATTGTTGGTGCGGCTGGTGGTAGGGGCCGTACTCCGGAAAATGGAAACGTACGGTCCAGAACGTTCACATACGGCCCGCATTGGAATGGCTTCGGCCCGGCCCATGAGAGCGTATCCGTGGGAAGCACCTGGACAAATTTGTAGATTCCACTGTCCCCACCGGATGCAGTGAGATCAATTCCCTCGAGGCCTGCGTATGGCTGTGCGCAACCCGAAGCATAGTGCAAATCCCCGTAAAACATCCAGGCCATCTTTCTCTTCTCACAACTGCCGTTAGCAGCCCGTGCCGGAAGTTCGTTCATCTTAGCGAAATTATATGGGTCTGTGACGGTCAAGTCGATATTCGGTCTTGTTGCCTTGAAGGTGGCCTTTGCCTGGGGCGAGGTGCATAATTGATTGCCGCTCGTGTCGGTCGCGCAGTATTCGTAGGTGACATTGAGCGGGTCATCCAGATAAAGCCAATAGAAGGTGGTATTAAGATCTTTCAGGTCAACATCGTCATCAATAGTGATCCCGCTGCTGTCCCCGGTGTAGCTCTTAATGTCGTCTCCTGGCACAACCCAAGTGCTTTTGCTGATGGTGAAACCGCCGGGGAGGGTGGTTGGAATCGTGGTCAGCTCGACCGGCTGGCCGACGATGACAGATTGGTTCTTTGCCTTGTCGCCGCTGATCGCGTTACCCCTCCATTTGATCACTGGTATAGGCAGGACGACGGGCGCAGGGCTTGCCGTGGCAGACTGGGATGTGCCGTCGCTGTAAGTGTTGGTGACCTTCAATGTGGCGGTTTCAGCGGGATCAGCGGGCGCTTTCTTGGTTACGATCACCGTGGCGGTGATCTGGGTGGAACTGACCACGCTCACGTTGCTCAGTGTAACTGCGTTGGCGCCGTCCGTCACGGTCACTTTCGATGGACCACTGGAGTCCGATGCGGTCAAAAAGCAGTTCCCGGTGACGGTGATGTCCTGCTGTTGTCCGGCCCACCACCCGTCGGGGGATACTGAGGTGATGGTTGGGGCAGGGCAGCCGATAATCTGAACCGGAAACGTGACTTTCCAAACGATGCCGTTAGCGCCAGTGCCAGCGGGGCAGGGCGTATCGGAGTCGTCCGGATCGCAAATTTGCTCCAGCACGAGGAGGGCCGCCTCCGTCGGGACGCTGGCCGCGGGCTCCACACCGATGCCCGTCCACCCTGGGCCGCCGTTCAGGTTTTCCCATAGGGTTACAGGCACCTCCGCTCCGCTCGTTGTCGTAAGGTCTACGCTAGAGCAGTAAACCCCAATGTTGTCGATATTGAAGTTGGGAGTCGTGATGGTGATGTAGTTGATCACCCCCGCGTACCAAGTGTCAGGGACGATGGTGGCGGAGGCCGGCGGGGAGCAGCTGACTTGCGCCTGGCAGAAGGCGGCGGAAATCAACAGGAAAAGCGAAACAGCGCGGAGGAACGGCCCTGCAATTGCCCCCCCCCCAATTTACCCAAGAGCGTGCGCATGGGTGCGGTCCTTTCTAAGGGTTGGCTACGAACTTGAGGCTGAAAACCGGATCGCGGGAATTGTACCCGATTGGCGCCGTTGAGCGTCAAGAAAAAAAACGCACTCATCGGTAACACACATGGGCCGCGGCGAAGCCGAGGCGGTCCGCAAGGGCGGCGCTCCGCCAGACGAAGAAAACGCCGTCTCGTCTATTATCTGTGAAGGGGTGCGTTTCCGCGAGGATCGGCGGGAAGCATCCCAACCGAATGGGAGAGGTGCATGGCAGGCAAAATCCCCAATGTCACTTTGGACCACGAGATCAACCCCTGGGAGGCGCAAAGCGCGCGTTTCGAATTTGCGGCGCGCAAACTGAATCTCGACCCCGGCTTGTGGAAGATGCTCAGCACCCCGGTGCGCGAGATCATCGTGCACTTCCCCGTCACCATGGATAGCGGCAAGGTGGAGAAGTTCACCGGCTTCCGGGTGCAGCATTCGATCGCCCGCGGACCCGGCAAGGGCGGCGTACGTTATTCGCCCGATGTCACGCTGGACGAGGTGCGGGCGCTGGCCAGTTGGATGACCTGGAAGTGCGCGGTGGTCAATATCCCCTTCGGCGGGGCCAAGGGCGGCGTGATCTGCGATCCCAAGCAGATGAGCCAGGGTGAACTGGAGCGCATGACCCGCCGTTACACAGCCGAGATCATCGACTTCATCGGGCCGGAGAAGGACGTTCTGGCGCCGGACATGAACACCAATGAGCAGACCATGGCCTGGATCATGGACACCTACTCCATGCACATGGGTCACACGGTCACCAGCGTGGTCACCGGCAAGCCGCTGAACATCGGCGGATCGCGCGGCCGGCTGGAGGCCACGGGGCGCGGCGTCACGCTGGCCTGCGATGAGAGCCTGCGCTATCTGAACATGCAGATCGACGGCTGCCGGGTGGTGATTCAGGGATTCGGCAACGTGGGCTCGAACGCCGCCCGCCTGATGATGGAGCGCGGCTACAAGATCGTGGGCATAGCCGAGATGGATGGCGGTCTGGCGAACTCCGGCGGCATCGACATTCACCAGTTGATCGAGTACAAGTACCGCAACGGCACCACTCTGGGATTCCGCGGCGCCGAGGCCATGCCTGCCGATGAGCTGCTGGTTGAGGACTGCGAGATTCTCATTCCCGCGGCCACTGAGAACGTGATTACCAGCCGCAACGCCGACCGCATCAAGGCGCGCATCGTCGTCGAGGGCGCCAACGGACCCACCACCGCCGTGGCCGATGAGATCCTGGCCGAGAAGCGAATCTTCGTCGTGCCCGACATTCTGGCCAACGCCGGCGGCGTTACTGCCAGTTACTTTGAATGGGTGCAGGACCGCCAGGGCTATTTCTGGAAGGAAGCCATCGTCAACGAGCAACTGGAGACCATTCTGCGCGACAGCTTCGACGACGTGGTGCGCTACGCCGATGCCCACAACGTGAACAACCGCATCGCCGCTTACATGCTGGCCATCGACCGCGTAGCATTCACCATCAAGCAGCGCGGCATCTACGCGTGACCTTGCCGGGATGCCCGGCCAGGATCCGCCGTATATCGATTTCGATCCAGTCGAACCGACCAGGCCAAGTCTCCAATCGACCCCGATCCGGTAAGCGTTTTTCATGTCAACGCTCCACATCCGAAAAAATGAAGTCGCCGCGCAGACACGCGGCAAGGATGGGGCATCCTGCCTTTGCAGAACATTAAGGGACAATGAATTGGCGATTTATCCGGTCCGGGCTGTGGAAAAGTGTGCAAAATTGAACAGACGCGGCGAATTCTTCGTGGGGAAAATAAAAACCAGTCGGGGATTTTCTCGCTCTCGCCGTCAGCGAACGAACTGTGAACGGCGCCCAGGCGAGAGATCTCGCTTCCCCATGGCTAGACCCACGAACTAGACCACCATCGTCCCTCACCGAACGTTCACGACTGCAAGTCTCACATCAGGAACCTGTACGGCAGCTTTCCCGGCCGCGCGCGCGGTTCTCTCTGGCTTGGCTCTTTCGTCATACATCATTCGCAGTCGGCAGGAGGTTCCGATGGTAGTCAAAACGCATTCCAAGGGCCACGGGTTGACTGGACTGCACGTTGGCGTTTCCAATGTCCGCCGTTATTTCTCAAGCCACGTCGCAGTCGTCGAGTTGCATCTGGACCATCTCCAGATTCAGTGTGGGCTGGCGCCTGACTTTTGGCAGGACCAGCCTGAGATTCACGATCCCCGGCTCTGCGCATGGCTGGAGTCCAAGCATCTCCACAGCAGCCCGGATCGATCCCCGATCCCTCTGGCGATGATCCCAGCGGGAAACAACTCCTTCAGGCTCCGTCCGATCTCCTCGAACGGCCAGTCCGCGGCACAGACTCGGGCTCGGACCAGGCACATGCCAGGGTCCGCGGCCTGAGCTTCGTTCCCTCACGTCCGCAGCCTAAAGCCGCAGCCGCGTGGCGGAGAGCCGGAGTGGGTTCGGCGGTGCGTCGGAGGGGGGCGCAGCCGACGGGAGCCCCAGGTCTCTCCGCCGCGGCGGATGAGACCTGGGGTAGCCCGCGCCGCTACCGGTCTCCCGCATCGTTCCTCCCTGGGCCGAAAACCGTGCCTGAGTCACCCGGAGTGATTACTCGCCGGAGCCGGGCCAGGCCCCCGGCCTGTGGCCCGAATGAGTTCTTCGCCACCCTCTGAAATTCCGCTTTCTTCGTTGGCTTGATGGCCGGCCGACGCTCCGCTCCGCCATCTGATCTATTCCGCAGCCTAAGCGGTTTGCCCGCTCTGAGCGCTGGCTGTTGCTTGCGCGTCTACTCATGGGGGCGGGCCGCTGCGAAGGCGGGCGGCTCAAGCTGGTAACCTGAATCCTGAGAGAAACTCACCGAGAGAGAGGCCGGTCGAGACCGCCGGCGAGTTGAGGCATGGCAGAGTTCGTCATCAAGTTGGCCGATGAGCGTGGACGGGTGCAGGAGCAGGTGCAGACGGCAGCCACGGCGGAGGAGTTGCGGGCGCGTTTTGCCCATGCGGGCTACCACGTCTTCAGCGTGCGGGCGCGGTCGGGGTTTGCGGGGCTGAAGCGGCGCAAAGTAAAGCTGGAGCCGTTTCTGATCTTCAACCAGCAGTTTCTGACGCTGATCCGGGCCGGATTGCCGATTCTTGGCAGTTTGCAGATGCTGGCCAAGAACCAGAAGGACGCCCACTTTGCCGCCCAGTTGGACGACGTGTCGGGGCGCGTGAAGACGGGCGAGTCGCTTTCGTCGGCCTTCGAGGCTCAGAGCGGTTTTCCGGCCATGTTCACAACCACGCTGCTGGCCGGGGAACGTTCGGGCAACCTGCTGGAGGTGCTGGAGCGCTATGTGAGCTTCCAGCGGATTTCGCTGACCTTCCGCAAGAAACTGATCACTTCGCTGATCTATCCCTGCGTGCTTCTGACGCTGGTGACGCTGTTGGTGATGTTCATGTTCACATACGTGGTGCCGCAGTTTGCCGAGCTGTACGACCAGCTCGGCTCGAAGCTGCCGGCGATGACGATGGCGCTGCTGAGTTTCGGTAAGTGGCTGAATCACAATCTGCTGTGGATTTTGCTGGTGGCGCTGGGCACGGGCTTTGGCGTCTACCGCTTCTCAATCACCGACCGGGGGCAGGATTTTTTTGACGGCTTCAGGATCCGCATGCCGGTCTTCGGCAAGATCTGGCTGAAGTACCAGGTGGCGCTGTTTGCGCGCACGCTGTCCACGCTGCTGACGGGAGGATTGCCGCTGGTGCCGTCGCTGGAGACGGCGGCGCGATCGATCTCGTCGCGGCGGGTTTCGAAGGCGGTATTTGCGTCGATCGGGACGGTGCGCGAGGGCAAGAGCCTGGCCGAGGCGCTGATTCAGACGAAGGTCTTTCCCGATCTGGCGGCGGAGATGATTACGGTGGGCGAACAGACCGGCGCGCTGCCGCAGATGCTCAACTCGGTAGCCGAGTTCTTCGAGGAGGACGTGGGGACGGCGCTGACCGCCTCCCTGGCGCTGATCGAGCCCGCGATTCTTATCGTCATGGGCGTGGTTGTGGTCTTCATTCTCATCTCGCTTTATCTGCCCATCTTCTCGCTGGGACAGACCGGCGGGGCACAGGGGTAACCGGGCATGGCCGACACAGCAGTATTCACGCTTCCGCTGCCCACGGGTCAGGACGAGCGGGCGCAGGCCGAGGCGCTGGCGCGGCGCTATCACGCCGAGTTCGTTGACCTGAAAAACTTCAAGATCCAGCACGACCTGCTGCGCACGGTGCCGGTGGAACTGATGTTCCGCTACAACTTTGTGCCCATCGAGCAGCAGGAGGAGGACTCACTGGTGATTGCGGTGAGCGATCCGTCGCGGCTGATGGTGCTGGATGAGATCGCCGGGCTTTTGGGGCACCGGATCGTGGCGCGGGTGGCGACGCTCTCGCAGATCACCGACCTGCTGAAGAAGACCGAGCAGTCGCAGCGGGTGCTGGACGAGGCCAGTGAGGGACTGACTTTCGACGTGCTGACCGGCGAGGACAGCTCCGACGAGAATATCTCCATTGAGAAGCTGACCAGCGAGGAGGACATCAGCCCCATTATCCGGCTGGTGGATACCACCATCTTCACGGCTTTGGAGCGGCGGGCCTCGGATATTCATATCGAGACGAACGACGACTCGGTGGTGGTGAAGTACCGCATCGACGGAGTGCTGCAGGCAGCGATGGCGCCGATCGCCCGCGAACACCACTCGACCATTCTGAGCCGCATCAAGATCATGAGCGAGCTGGATATCGCCGAGCGGAGGGTACCGCAGGATGGGCGCTTCCGGGTGCGCTACAAGGGCCGGCTGATCGACTTCCGCGTCTCCATCATGCCGACGATTCACGGCGAGAACGCCGTGCTGCGCGTGCTGGACAAAGAGTCGATGAGCGAGAAGTTCAAGCACCTGACGCTGGATGTGGTGGGCTTTGCCGACGAGGATTTGCGGCGGTTCCGGCGCTACATTCGCGAGCCGTACGGGATGGTGCTGGTGACCGGGCCGACGGGGTCGGGCAAGACCACCACGCTGTATGCCGCGCTAAACGAGATCAAGAGCGACGAGGACAAGATCATCACCATCGAGGATCCGGTGGAGTACCAGATTCGCGGCATTACGCAGATTCCGGTAAACGAGAAGAAGGGTCTTACCTTTGCGCGCGGACTGCGATCGATACTGCGCCACGATCCGGACAAGATTCTGGTGGGCGAGATTCGCGACAACGAGACGGCGCAGATTGCCATCAACTCGGCGCTGACGGGGCATCTGGTCTTCACTACGGTTCACGCCAACAACGTGGTGGACGTGCTGGGCCGCTTTGTGAATATGGGGGTGGAGGTTTACAACTTTGTCTCGGCGCTGAACTGCATTCTGGCGCAACGGCTAGTGCGAACCAACTGCGAATACTGCTCGCGGACGGTCTCATACGGCGACGACGTGCTGCTGGCCTGCGGCATGGATCCGGAGGAGTGGCGCGGCTTTGGCTTCCGCGAGGGGGCAGGCTGCATGGAGTGCGGGGGGACAGGCTACCGGGGCCGCACCGCGATCCACGAGTTGCTCGACTTGACCGACCCCATCCGCGAGCTGATCCTGGAGAAGAAGCCCACGTCGGAGGTGCGCAAACTGGCCCGGAAAGAGGGCATGACGTTTCTGCGCGAGTCGGCGCTGGAGCGCGTTCGCCGCGGGATTACGACGCTGAAGGAGATCAACAAAGTTACGTTTATCGAGGCGTCGCGCTGATGAATTCAATACTGAGCAAGACGGGTTTCCAGCCTGGCGGGCGTCCACCGGCGGCGGCGGAGGTTGCGCCCGAGGGGGTGCTGGCGGCGGCGCTGACGGGACCGGGGCAAGAGCCGATCTACGCCTTTCAGGCGCTGCCTGCGGGAGTGGTGACGCCGGGGATCGGCGAGGCGAACTTGAGGGCGCCGGAGGCAGTGGCGGCTGCGATTCGCTCCACGCTGGGGCAGCTCTCGCCGCGCACCCGCTCGGTGACGGTAGTGGTGCCGGATACGTCGGTGCGGGTCTTTGTGCTGGACTTCGATTCCCTTCCCTCCAAGGCCGCCGAGGCCTTCCCGGTCCTGCGCTTCCGCCTTCGCAAGATGGTTCCCTTTGACGTGGAGCACGCCGGTCTGAGCTACCAGGTGCTGGTGGAGACCAAGGACGAGTGCAAAGTCCTGGCAGCAGTGATGCCGGGACCGGTGCTGGCCGAGTATGAGGACGCAGTCCGGGCCGCGGGCTACGAGCCGGGCGCGGTGCTGCCGTCGAGCCTCGCCGCCTTGGAGGCGGTCGATCCCATGCAAGCCGCGCTGATCGCCAATCTCAGCTCCCAGGCGCTGACCACTTGCATCGCCAATGGGCAGGATCTCCTGCTTTACCGCACGCTCGACCTGCCTGCCGACCCCAACCTGCGCTTGCAGGAGGTGCAGCGCGGCATCGCCGTGGCTTCAGCGTATTACGAGGACAAATTGGGGGTCAGCCCCCAGCAGCTTCTTTATGCCGGCAACTACGGGACGCAGTTCGATGGGGTCAATTTCAGCGGCGTGGATGCCTTCGCCCTCTGGCTCGACGACCCGGGGCTGACGGTGGTCGATTTAGCGCCGCGGCCTGAGACCGGCGCTTTGACGGCGCTCGGAGACGCAAACATTGCCGGCGTGGTTGGCGCGCTCGCCCTTCGAGGCGCGCAGGGCCTCCACGGCAGGCAGGCGGGAGCAAGATAATGCGGATCGCTCTCAATCTCGCCAGCCGCCCCTTCGCCGATTTGGGACCGGCCATCAAGCGTCTGCGCATCGCCATGGGCGCGCTCGCCTTGGTTTCGATCGGGCTGGGACTGGGCCTGCGCACCTTCGACCGGAAGGCCGAAGAAGCGCGCGCGCGGGATCATTCGCTCGACGGCCAGATTGCCCGCATCACCCAGGAGCAGCAAGGCTACCGGAACCTGATGGCCCAGCCTGCCAACGCCGAGTTGCTGGACCGGGTGGGGATGCTCAATCGGCTCTTCGATGAGAAGGCATTCAGCTGGACGCTGGCCATGGAGGATCTGGAAACCGTGCTGCCGGGCGGAGTGCAGGTCTCGACCATCGAGCCGGCGCGCGCCAAGGACGGCCACATCTTCCTGCACCTTCGTGTGAATGGGCCCCGCGACCGCGCCGTGGAGTTGGTGAGGAACCTGGAGCACTCGAAGCGGTTTCTCTTGCCCCGGATCGTGGGCGAGAATGCGGAGTCGACCGGAGGGCCCAGCCAGCGGCTGGAGCCGGTGAGCGCCTCGAACCGCGTGGACTTCGATCTGCTGGCCGAATACAACCCGGCCTTGCCCGGAGAACGCAAGGCGGCAAAGAAGCCGTCTCCGGCTCGTGAAGATCTCGGCGGCCAACCCGCGCCGCGCTCGGCCCATTCAGCTGCAAACCCTGTGCCAAACCAGCAGCCGCGCATAGGCCAGGGTTTGGGCGCGGACAGGGTTCCTGGGCCAGGGCGTCCGCCTTATACCGGCCCACCGCAGACCAAGCCCAACCCCTCGGTCTATCCCGCGTCCGGAGGCCCAAAATGAGCAGCCGTCCGTCCTCCACCCGGCGCGAGCGCCTGACCTCTCCCCTCACCTGGCACTATGCCGGGTTCGCCGTGCTGCTGGTGCTGGCCATTGGATTGGCTGTGCGGCTGGGGCTGGATTGGGCAGCTATGAATGGCCGCTCCAGCAACGCCCTGGCCGGCAAGCAGGCGGATTTGAAGGCTCTGGACCTGCAAACCGCACCCCTGCGCGGCCTGGAAAAGCGCGTGGAAGAGTCCCGCTCCCAGATGCTGACCTTCTACTCCAAGCGCATCCCGCCTAACTACTCGTCGATCGCAGGCCGCATCGGCGACCTTCAGGTCAAGTCGGGGGTGCGGCTGTCCAGAGTCCAATACTCGCAAGGCCCCGCGGGTTCCGATCTGACTGAAATCTCGATGGACGCCGGCATCAGCGGCTCCTACCCGGAGATCATGCGGTTTGTGAACAGCCTGGAGCGTGACCAGACCTTCTTTGTGATCCGGGCCATGGCCCTGACAGGTCAGCAGGGCGGCATGGTGAACGTGCGGCTGAAGGTCTCCACCTGGCTGCGGCCGGCCGATGCCGCGGCCAGCGGATTGCCGCCGACTCCGGAGGCTGGGGAACCGGCGCCCGCCCCCGCCGAATCCTCCAGAGGCGGAAAGGAGGGCGAGTAGCCATGGCCCTTCGCCTGGGAACGGAGAACAAGCGCCAGGTCTATCTGGTCATCGCGATCTTCGCGCTGATTGCGGTGATCGGCGGGTGGGAACTCTTCGGCTCGTTCGGGGGCTCACCCAAGCCTCCCCGGCCCATTCCCGCCCAAGCCGCATCTCCAGCAGTGAACATTCATCCGGCGGTTGGAACGCAGTCCGCGTCCGCCAGCGGGAATGGACAGGACCAACCAGCGGGCGAAGCGCAGAAGCTGACCAACGCCGGCCTCGACCCCACGCTGCACTTCGACAAGCTGGCCATGAGCGAGGAGGTGGAGTACGAGGGAACGGGCAGGAACATCTTCTCCGCCGAATCTGTGCTGGTACAACCGATTGAAGCTCCCGTCAAGAGCGCGCGAAACGGCGAACCGGCCGTCACCGCGGCGCTGGTGGCGAATGAGAAGCCGCATCCTCCGGCCATCGATCTGAAGTACTTCGGCTATGCCCAGTCCAAGGACAAGTCGCTCAAGGCCTTCTTCGTCCATGGGGAAGACACCTTCATGGCCAAGACCGGCGAGATTGTCGATCATCGCTACAAGGTTGGAGCCATCTCGCAGGGCAGCGTCCAGGTCACCGATCTGGGCTATAACAACACACAGACCCTGCCGCTGACGACAAACTAAGATCGCCCCGAGATGGGCAGCAATAGTTGAGCGGCCGTCTCTCCCGCGACTGGGCGAAAGCCGGAAAACGACGCTCGGAAGACAAAGGCCCGCCCTCACGAAGGGGGACGGGCCTTTCTTCAACAGCGAATCAAACTGAACTGAGCAAGCCGAAGCGCGGGCCTGTCAGACGCTGAAAGACGAGCCGCAGCCGCAGGTGCTCTTGACCTGGGGATTGTCGAATTTGAAGCCGGCGGCTTCGAGGGTCTCGACGTAATCGACGGTGCAGCCGTTCAGGTACATCAGCGAAGTGGCGTCGACAAAAACCTGCAAGTCGCCGAATTTGAAGACCTTGTCCATCATGCCGCTCTGGTTCTCGAAGGCCATGGAGTACTGGAACCCGGAGCAGCCGCCGCCCATCACGCCGATGCGCAGTCCCGCGGGAAGCGGATCCTGGGTGGCCATGATCTCGCGGACCTTGGCAATGGCCTGCGGGGTCAGCTGCAGGGGCGCTTTCTTTTCGACTTCCTGTGCGGGTGCGGTTGCTGTGGCCATGATGTCTCCCTAAGGGTAAGATGCGAGCCGTTATCCACAACTCTACTTTGCCGGGGGCTGCGACACAAGCCCCAATCGCGGCTTCATCCCATTGGATGCGGGTGCAGACCTGAAAGTCGCAGCATTGGCTCCCCCTTTTGCGGGATGGCGGCGCACAGCCAGGGATGCTATCTCCTAGCTTAGCTACGACCCCGGCTTTGCCATAGCCAGGGAGGAATGTTGAACTGGGGGATTGAGAGGCAACCTTGATCCCGCGCGATTGCGTGTGATTCATGTCACGACGCTCGTCCTGGTTCGGGGCTATGATAGTCAACCGTACGGCCCCTCTACTCACGAGACCGCGATTCCCTTACGGACTCGCCGGTATCTGGGACCAGAAGGTTCTTCGGAGGTGGAGTATGACGGGATTTGTTCCGGTAATGTGGGCGGTCTGGGGCGTTCTGGTTTTGCTGGTCATTTGCCTCAAGATTTATGCAGGGAGATTGACCCGCGACGAGGACGACCAGATTATTCTGGACGATTCCTTCGATAACGTGAAGTTCGAGCAGGCGGCCATCGCGGCCAAGGTCGCCAAGCTGGAACCCGTGGAGCGGATAGCCTTTTGGCTCACCGCGGCGGCGACGACGGTCGTCATCGTGTACTACGTTCGCGACGTTCTGATCATTCTCCACCTCGTCGGCTAAGGCGACGGGGGGTCTGGGGCGATCAAGACGACGGCTGGCGGGAGCCCCTCGGGCAGACGCCAGCCGTCGTGTATTTCACGGTGCAATCGCAAATCCTGTCCCGGTTCGGGCTACTCGACTTCCTGCTTGGCGCGGTAGCCATCGCGGGTTATGATCTCGAACTTGAGCGGCTTTTGCTTCTCGTCCTGCATGCGCAGCGGCTGGCCCTCAGCGTCTACCAGTTCCACTCGCAGCTTGCGATAGGTACCGTCCAGCTTGGTGTTCGTGGGGCGGTAGACCAGTTCATATTTTGACCGGATGTTCTGGTTGACCTGCTGGAAGATGTCCGGCAGTTCCCCGACAAATCGCGGAGAAAACCACATGCCGCCGGTGAGGCTGGCAAAGGATCTCATCTCGTTGTCGGCCTGGAGGTTATCCATATCGCGCATGCTGCCCCTCATGCCTCCGCGGCCTTCGGTTATCGCCCGCACGGCGCCGCCGGTCGAGAGAGTGAAGATGGTGATGTCCTGCGTGGCCTTGACCTTCTTCTCGATTTTGTCGAAGGTGAGCTTGGACATGGTATCGCGCCCGGAGGCGATTAGCACGATGTACTTGCGCCCCTCGATGCGCTCCAGCCGGTCGATGCCCTCGTTGAGCGCATCGAAGACGTTGGTTTCGCTGAAGCCGGGGATCACCAGCGAGTTAATGGCCTCCACGAGCTGGCGCTTGTCCTGGGTAAAGTCGGTGACGATCTGGGTACGCATGTCGAAGGTCATCATGGCCACGTAGTCCTGGGGCCGCAACTGCTGCGTAAAGGCGAAGGCGGCATTGCGCATGTCGTAGATCGAGTAATAGCTGGTGGAGGCAAACTCGCAGATCAGCAGGGCCGTGATGGGCGCCTCGACGCGCTTGAAACCGGAGACCTTCTGCAGGACTCCATCCTCATAGACGTGGAAGTTCTCGGGCTTGAGACCGGGGACGAACTGGTGGGTCTTCTCCAACAGCACGCCCACATCCACGCTCACCTCGGGAACCTCGATGCGCAGCGCAACGTTGCCCATCCCCTCCGGGTTCTTGATCTTGGGCGCGGCCGGGGCAGGCGGCGGCTCATCTGTGGCCGGCTCCTTCTTTTTGGGCAGGGCGATGACGCCGGAGTCGGCGCTGGGACCACCCGCGTCGGGGGCGGCCTGGTCGGGCTGCTGCTGGGGCTGCGGCGCGGCTTGGGCGCGGACCAGCGGCGCGATGGCCAGGACCAGAAGGACAAGCCAACCGTTGAAACGGCGAATGGGGAAACCGGACGGATTCTTCCTGGATATTGCGGACATCACGACCTCTGTGCTCAACAGCATACGGGAAGACAGCTCCATGCTGCCAAGGCTGTACTCTTATAGACGTGGAAACCTGCTTGAAGGAAACCCCGATCCCCCCCGCCGCAGTGCTTCTCGGGCTGGGCAAATTGCAGAGCAGTGCGCGGCTTGCTCAGATTGCCGCGCTTGCTCTGGTCGTTCTGCTTTGCCGCAGCCTGCTGCCGGCGCAAAGCACACCTGCTCCCGAGGGTCCGCCACCCTCCAGCGGAGGATTCTTCCCGCTCAGCGAGGTGCGGCGGGGTATGACCGCGACGGCCTGGACGGTCTTTACGGGGAGCAAGCCGGAGCCGATGGAGGTTGAGATTCTGGGCGTACTGCGCGGGGCGCGCGGCCCCAGTCACGATATGATCCTGGTCCAGCTCCACGGCGCCAAGCCGGAGTACACCGGCGTGGCGGCGGGCATGAGCGGCAGCCCGGTGTACATTGGCAACCGGCTGCTGGGCTCGCTCTCCTACCGCATCGGCCAGTTCAGCAAGGATCCCATCGCCGGCATCACGCCGATCGAGCAGATGCTGGAGGTGCGCGATCTGCCCGTCGATGGTTTAGGCGTCAGCCACCCCAGCGAGCAAAGATCGCTCGCCGGGGACCCCGGCGCGGATCAGGGATCAGGGATCGGAGATCAGTGGTCGGGGGGCAAGGAGGAACTTCTTCAGGCGCCGGCCCAGGAGACGATTCAGGCCATGGAGACGCCGCTGGTGATGAGCGGCTTTCGGCCGGAAGCCATTCGCCTGTGGCAGCAGCGAATGGCGGGCACGGGCCTGGAGACGGTGGCGGCCGGGGGGATGAGCGCTTCGTCCAAGTCCGGTTCAGCGCCTGGCGGGAAAGCTGGCGCGGAGCTCTCGGCGGGCGCGCTGGCCGGTATTGTGCCGGGGTCGGCGGTGAGCGCGCAACTGGTGCGCGGCGACCTGGAGATTGCTGCCACCTGCACGGTAACGTACATCGACGCCAAGCAGCTACTGGCCTGCGGCCATTCGATCCTGCAGGCGGGGCCGGTTTCGCTGCCCATGACCGCGACCGAAGTGGTGGCCACGCTGGCCTCGCCGCTGAACGCCTTCAAGATCGTCAACACCGGCGAGCCGATCGGCGCTTTTACCGAGGACCGCGACGCCGCGATACGCGGCATCCTGGGCCTCAAAGCGCGGATGATTCCCGTGCATATTGCGGTCCACTCGCCGGGCGGAGGGCAGATCGCAGGCAGCATTCGGAGAATCAATATCGAGGTGCTGGACCTGCCTGCGGTCACCCCTCAGGCGGTGATGGTTTCGCTGTATGAAGCGCTGCTGGCCGCCAATGAAAGCACCTTCGACACCAGCTACCACGTGACCGGCACGATCGATCTGGAGGGTTACCGGCCTTCGCCGCTGGACCTGTGGATCTCGGCCGGCGATCAGATGCCCGCGCCCATGCAGACTGCGTTCCAGGTGGCCGACCAATTCTTTCGGCTCTACTCGAACGGCGCCCGGCAAGGCGCGGTGCGCGGAATCGATCTCGATGTCGAAGCCATTCCCCGGCGCATCCAGGTGGAACTGGAGACGGCGCGGCTGGTTTCCAACGATATCGTCCATGCCGGCGATACGGTGGTGGTCGAGGCAACCATCCGTCCCTGGCAGCAGCCGGCGCGCAATGTGCGTATTCCCATCGCGCTGCCGGCAAGGCTGGGCGCGGGCAACCTGCGGCTGTTGATCTCGGACTCCGGTACGCTGGACCGGACTCTGGACCAACCCCGGCTTTCCAGCCGCCCCGCCAATCTGGAGACGGTATTGGCGCAGGACCGGGCGCGGCACGCCGCGGACCGCATCTACGTGAGTCTGCTGGTACCTGAAACCCAGGCCGGCATGAGCGGCCAAACCCTTGCAAGCCTTCCGCTTTCAGTGGCCAATGCGCTGGAGCCGCTGCGCACGGCACAGGATGTGAACCTGAATGGGGAGTCGGCGGAGGTGGTGGGGGAGGCTTCCGCCGGAGGGGTTTTGAGCGGTTTTCAGATTCTGAATCTGCGCATAGAGACCGGCGGCGGTTTAAAGTAGAATGGACGGAGGAACCTCTCCCGCCAACTTTCGGACCGGCGTTTTCTGGGGATTCCGCCGGCCTCTATGACCCCCTCAGCGAGGACTTCGGAACGATCATGGCCCTAATTCAAGGACTTGCAGTACATGCGGCGGGAGCGGAACTTTTGCCGTATCGCTACGACCCCGGCAAGCTGGGTCCGCAGGAGGTGGAGATCGCCATCACCCACTGCGGCATCTGCCACAGCGATCTTCATCTGATTTCCAACGACTGGGGCATCAGCCAATATCCGTTCATTCCGGGCCATGAGATTGTGGGCTCCGTCGCGGCCGTGGGCGACGAGGTGCGATCGCTCGAGGTGGATCAGCGCGTTGGCCTCGGCTGGCAATCGAACTCCTGCGGCGAGTGCGAGTGGTGTTCGCGGGGGATGGAGAACCTTTGCCCCAAGGCCGAAGGCACCTGCGTCCACCGCCATGGCGGCTATGCGGAGCGCGTCCGCGCCAACGCCCGCTTTGTGATTCAGATCCCGGAGGCCCTGGAAAGCGAATGCGCCGCGCCGCTGCTTTGCGGCGGCATCACGGTCTATAACCCGCTGCGCACCTATGGCGTCAACCCCTCCTCTCGAGTGGGGATTGTGGGCATAGGCGGACTGGGGCATATCGCCATCCAGTTTGCGCGGGTCTTCGGCGCTGAGGTAACGGCCTTCTCCACCTCGGCCGGCAAGGAAGAAGAGGTGCGGGCACTGGGCGCGCACCGCTTCGTGAACAGCCGTGAATCGAAGGCGCTGAAGGAAGTGGCGGGGAGTCTGGATTTCATTTTGAGCACGGTGAACGCCGACCAGGACTGGGGAACCTACGTGCAGGCGCTGCGGCCCACCGGAACGCTGTGCTTTGTGGGCGTTCCACCGTCGCCGGTCGCAGTGCACGCCTTTCCGCTCATCAGCGGCCTGCGCTCCATCACCGGCAACCCCACCGGCAGCCCTTACCGGATAAGAGAGATGCTGGACGTGGCCGCGCGCCATGGCGTGAAGGCG
>JBEKPA010000032.1:0-19207 GCA_049521195.1 Occallatibacter sp. | reverse complement strand
CCGGATCTTCTGTCTTCGAGGGTGGCGCCCCGCTGAACGTAACCCTCGGCGGCACATATGGCAGCAACGGTCTGCAAAATGGAACCAACAGGCCGAATCTGCTCCTGCCCATCTCCTATCCAAAGTTGCGTTCCTCCGCCGGCATGCAATGGTTCAGCCCAGGGACCGGGGTGAATAATCCAATCTTTGGAGCACCGGCTCAGGGTGCGTGGGGCAACTTGCCCTTCGACGCACTGCGTGGACCGGGTAGTCAAAACTGGAACGTAGCCATGCACAAAATCTTCCGCTTCACGGAACACAGCAACTTCGAGCTCCGCGCGGAGACCTTCAATATCTTCAACCACCCGCAATGGATTGCGAACGGCAACCAGGGCGGCATCGGAACCAACGTGAACGGAGGGAACTTCGGACTGATCACCTCCGCGACCGATGGCAGAACATTCCAACTCGCCGGAAAACTCAGCTTCTAACCGCGGTTAACACTGCATTCCATGAGGCCTCGCTCCCGACGGGAGCGGGGCCTCTGTTTCTGGCCTGCGGTATTCGATCCCCTTGAAGAGTGTGCGAGTGTGGCGCGAAAGCAAATCTACGCCTGACCATTCGCCGTCATGGCCGCCATCCTGTCCGGATCCAGCTAACAGGCTCTAGGGATGTGCGTCCGTCGCGTCCATTTCCGACGATAGCTCGACTTTGCCAGGAACCGGGGTGAAAATCGGGTCGTCGCCGGCCCAGGGCGCCTGGCATGTTTTTCCCTGCTGGTAGCGAATCAGGTTCTGGCGCAAGGAATGCGCCAGCACGTTTTGGTGAGAGGCTTCCAACTGCCCGATGACCGCCTGCTGATAGGCGGCGGCTTGCTGAAATTGCCCAACTGCGGCGAGAGCCATGGCCAGAGTGATTCCTACCTCCAACGGGTTGCCTTGCTGACTCCTCACGAGTGTTTCGACAATGCGCAGCGAGCGGCCTGGGGCGCGCACGGCCGGATCGGGCGCGGCTGCCAATACTCTCGCCAGTGCATCGGCGATGTCAGGATCGTTGGGAAGCGCCGCCGCGGCGTCCTCAAGCAGAGTCCGCGCCCGGGCGTACGAGCCCGCGTGCACCGCCGCCATTGCCTGCATCAAACGGGCAAATCCGTTCCGTGGGTCAAGCGAGACAACGGTTTCATATTCCCCCTCTGCGTCGGTATCTTTTCCTCTCCGCATGAGGAGATTGGCTAACTGAAAATGAGCCATTACGAGCCCCGGATCCAATTGGACCGCTTGCCGGAAATGGACGATGGCCTCCTCTTCCCTCCGCTCTCGTATCAGCAAAATGGCGATGTCGTAGTGCGCGGAGGCGCTGCGCGGGTCGAGTTGCAAGGCGTGCGCATACTGCTTGAGAGCATCGTCGCGCTTTCCCTGCCGGGCCAGAGCGACTCCCAGGTATTCGTAGGCGAGGGGATCGGAGGGGTCGAGACGGACCAACTGATCGTATGCGGAAATGGCGTCGACAAAGCGGCTTTCCCGCATAGCCGCACCGCCGCGCTGAACCAGGCTAAGCCTACCCTGTTTGAGAAGATTGATCCGGTCGAGCAGCGGATCCTGGACGTCAGGCTCCGTTTCGCCGCGAGCACGCAGTTGTTCCTGAGCGTGGGCGAGATCGCCCAGCCCGCGATAAGCCAAGGCCAGTTGATAGTGGACGCTCGAAGCTTTCGGCTCGCTGGCTAAAGCTTCAGTGAAATCCTTCACGGCGGTGGCGTAATGATGCTCAGTCAGGGCCACCTTGCCCAGTCCGGTCAAGGCGGCTGAGGAATGTCGCTGCGCCATCGCTTTCATGAAGGAATCTTTGGCCGCGTCGGGATGATCCAGGGTCAGTTCCAGTGCTCCCAAGCGCAGCAGGGCCGGGTTGTAGCTTGAATTGAGGGTAAGGGCGCGCCGGTAATCGCGCGCCGCCTCCTCGGAATCGCCATTCTTATGGCGCAAATAACCCAGAAAATAAAACCATTGGAAAGACTGAGAATCGAGGCGAGAGGCGTTCGTATAGCAAGCCAGCGCAGCGTCGTCGAAACCATAGGCTTGGTAGATCTGCCCCAGCTTGCCAAAAGCCGCGGTCAAGCGGGCGCGAGGAGCGTCGCTTTGCGCCATAGCGGCCGCGAGCACCGTCTGGGAGGCGCGAATCTGATCCTTGACCGGAGCGTCCACTCCGGCGAGGTCCGGTTGAGGAACTTCGATGAGATCGACCTGGCTATTCGCCGGGCGCGAAGGCCCGTTCTGCGCGGCACAACCGTCCGAACCGGCGCTGGCGCTCGCGGCAACGAGCGCAATCGCCAATAAAACGGTCCCTTGCCGGATCCCAATCATGGCGCTGCTATCGTCACGCCGCTCCCCTCTCGCAGCGTGGTGTATCTCCCCAGCGGCAAGCCGGTCCATTCTTCGACTCTTCCGCTGACCCAGTGGGCCAGCACCTTGGTGATTTCGGGAGCATCGCCCAGCCCGAACACGATGCGGGGGTCGCTAGAGGAACAGTAACTTCCGTCTGTATGAACGCGCCGCCAAAGTGGGGACGCGTCGCGGCGAAAGACAGCCACTCGCGTCCCCAGCATATCGCGATGAGATTTTTCTCCCACCATGCGCAATCCGATCCACGGCTTGCGATGTCCCACGTTGTTCATCAGGAGTCGTGCGGGGCCGCTGTTGTTGACCACCACGACGTCGATCCCTCCATCGTTGTCGATATCGCCGAAGGCTGCGCCGCGGCCCACTTCCAAACTGGAAAATGCGCTTCCGGCGCTGCTGCTGACGTCCTCAAACCTCCCCTTGCCGTTGTTGTGCAACAAGAGGTTGGGTTCGGCATACGGATACATGCTCCCCTTGCGGGCTTCTTCTTCGATGGTTCGGACCGCTCCGTTAACGATCAACAGATCCAGCCATCCGTCGTTATCGTAGTCCAGCATCCCGATACTAAATCCCGTGTATCGCTGTGTAGCGCGAGCGAGGCCGCTCTCATAGGACATATCGTCGAACCATCCCTTGCCGTCGTTGGCAAACAAGTCGGCGTGTTGTCCGCCGATCGTGGCCACCACAAGATCTTCGACGCCGCGGCCCAGCAGATCTCCAGCATCCACGCCCATGCTGGATTGCGGGTCCCCGTTTCGATCCACGGCGCAGCCCGCAATCAGTGCCTCGTTCTTGAAGGTTCCGTCGTGCTGGTTGATCCAAAGTTGGTTGGGGCGAAGATCGTCTGAGATGAAGATATCGGGCCAGCCGTCGCCGTTGAAATCCGCGCAGATGGCGCCCATCGAGCCACTAAACTGAGCGCCGATTCCCGAACGGGTGGTCACATCTTCAAACGTGCCATCGCGCCGATTGCGGAACAGGCGATTGGGCAAAGGACTGAACGCCAGGGGACTGCAATAATCTGGAGCGCCGCTGGGTGAGAGACACTTGGGCAGATTGGTAAACCTGAAGTCGAGGTAGTTGGCGACAAACAGATCGAGCCAGCCATCCCGGTCAAAATCGAAGAAGCTGGCGCAGATGCTCCATCCTGGAACGTCTGTGCCGGATTCCGCAGTGACATCGGTGAAAGTTCCATCGCCGTTGTTGCGCCACATTTGATTGTGGCCGAAATTCGCGATGTAGAGATCGACCCAACCGTCGTTGTTGAAGTCCGCCGCTGCGACTCCCATGCCGTATCCCTCGGCTCTGATCCCGCATTGCTCCGTCACGTCAACGAACTTGAGCGTGCAGGTACCGTCGGCGTGGCGAACCGAATCGTTGCGGTAGAGCCGGCCGCGCAGCGGTAACTGAGGAGGGTATAGGGTCTGGCTCGAACCGACAGGTCCTAACTGTGTGCCCTGGACCAGGAAGATGTCGAGATCGCCGTCATTGTCGTAGTCGAAGAGTGCCACTCCGGACCCCATCGTCTCCGGATAATAATGAAAACCCGACGCTCCGTTGAAATGGATAAAATCAATCCCGGCTTCCCTGGTCCGGTCGCTGAAAATTCCCTCGGCCGTGATGGGAAGCACAGCCAATCCAAGCGTGGGCCGCAGAGCGGCGGAGGCCCCCATTTTTACGAAGTCTCGCCGGCTCAAACGATTCTTCATGAATTCGATTGCCCCGAGACAAGTGAGACGGCGCGGAGGATGACCGACTTCGTAAGTGAATTCATAAGGACAGGTTAGCATAGTTCGTGGTTGATGGCGATAAACCGGCTAATGAGACATCATCAACTTTCAACTTCCCAATAACACCTCGACATGGGCGGCAACTTCGGTGCGATGACCGGAGCCTGCGATCCCAGAGACCCCCATCTCCACGGGAAAATCACCTTCCAACCGCGGCTTTGAACCGTATTTCGGGACCCTGCTCCCCAATCGGAGCTGAGACACTGTTTTTCCGCTGAGTTCGATATTCCCGGGAGACCCGCAAGTGCGTTACCATAAGTACGTTCTTCGAGATAGCCATCTGCAAATGCCTATGAAGTCTGCAGCGCTGCTTTCCACGCTCCTCGTCCTGCTGACATCGCCGCCGATCGATCCGCAGACGCCAGAGGCCTCCCGCGCAATCTCGTTGGAAAAGGTGGGCGACCTGCCCGGCGCCGAGAAGGCGTGGCGCGCGGTGACGACCGACAACCCGCGCGATGCAGGAGCCTTCGCCAGCCTGGGCGTCGTTCTTTCCAAAGAAGAGAAGTATCCCGAAGCTGCCTCCGCTTACCGCCGAGCTCTGGCTTTGAACCCGCATCTCTCAGGCATTCCGCTCGATTGGGGCCTTGCGGAATTCAAGCAGGGCCACTTTCTCGAGGCCATCCCGCCGCTCAAGCTGGCCCAGCGAGCCGATCCCGCTAGCGAGCAGGTGGGGATCCTGCTGGGAATGGCCAACTTCGGGGCGGGCAAATTTCAGGATGCGATTCCATACCTGCAATCCGCGGTCGTGAAATCTCCCGATAATCTCGAGCTGCGCGGCGTGCTCGCCCAGAGCTGCCTGAATGCAAAACAGTTCGACTGCGCGCTCGAACAATATCGGCAGATTCTGACGGCGAATCCGGACTCGGCGCAGGCGCACATGCTGCTCGGCGAAGCGCTGGATGGGCTGAAACTAAGGGAGCAGGCCATTTCGGAGTTTCAGGCCGCGGAGAAGGCCGCTCCCGGAGAGCCAAACGTCCATTTCGGTCTTGGGTATCTTCTTTGGGCCAAGCGGCAGGATGCGGATGCTGCCGCGGAGTTCCAGGCGGAGCTCAAGAATAACCCGAGCCACGCCCAGGCGTTGACTTATCTCGCCGACGTCGATATCCGCATGAGCCATCCCGAGGCCGCGGTTCCGCTCCTGGAAAAGGCCATCCAGATCGACCCGGGGCTCGAACTGGCTCATCTCGATCTGGGCATCCTCTATGCGGATGCAGACCGCCAAAACGACGCTCTGCGCGAGTTGAAGGTAGCTGCCAAACTGGCCCCGGAGGACGTGAACGTCCACTGGCGGCTGGGACGGCTTTATCGGGCAATGGGGAAGAAAGAAGAGGCGAAGGCCGAGTTTGACAAGGCCAGCGGCATCACCAAGGCCGCCGACAATGCGCTAATCGACAAGATGAATGGCGCGCACGCCCAGCCGGTTCAGGCGCCGCAGCCTGCGGCGGCGGAAAAGTGACGAATGCCAAACTCCGGTTTCATGCGACCCGCGATTCGATGGCCATTTCTTGATGGAGAGTGTTACAACAGGAGTATATGGTCAAGCGAGTAAGGTCAGGGCCGAGGCAGCTGGCGGGGCAGCCAATAAGCTTGCGTACGCTCGGCGACTATCTGAACCTGTCGCCGGCCACCATCTCGCTGGTGCTGAACAACGCTCCCGGCGTGCGCTCGATTCCGCAGGAGACCCGGGACCGGGTCACCAGGGCGGCGGCGAAGTTCGACTATCGGCCCAGCTTCTACGCGCGGTCGCTGCGCAAGCGCCAGACCTTCACCGTCGGCGTGCTGGTGCCGGATCTGAACGACCATTATGTCGCGCCGGTGCTGGCCGGCGTCGAGGAGCTCCTCATCGAGGAAGGTTACTTCTATCTGACCGCAAGCCATCGCCGCAAGCCGGACCTGATTGAGGAGTATCCGCGCCTGCTGATGGACCGATCCGTCGAAGGGTTCGTCCTCATCGACACGGTGTTGGAGCACAGCATGAAACTGCCGGCGGTGGCTGTGGCAGGCCATCGCAAGATCGATGGAGTGACGAACGTAGTGCTGGATCAGCGCCGGGCGGCGGAGCTGACCCTGCGCCATCTCTACGATTTGGGGCATCGCAAGATCGCTTTCATGCGCGGCGGCAGCCACAGCTCCGACGCCGACGAGCGCTGGGAATGCCTTATGAATGTAGCCGCTGAGATGAAGCTGGAGGTCTTGCCCGAATTGTCCGTGCAAGTGAAGTTGCGGGTTTCCACCCCGGAACTGGGCTTTGGACCGGCCAATGAACTGCTCGATCGCGGCGGTGATTTCACGGCCATCGTCTGCTACAACGACGAGGCCGCCATCGGAGCGATCCGCGCCTGCATGAATCACGGCCTGCGCGTGCCCCAGGACGTCTCCGTGGTGGGCTTCGACGACATCCAGAGCGCGGCCTTCCACAACCCCACCCTGACCACTATTCGTCAGCCGCTCAATCAAATGGGAATAGTGGCCGCCCGCATCCTCTTGCAGCGAATTCGCGGCCAGGAGGCCTTTCAAGAAACGGTGCCGATCCTGCCCGAACTTGTGGTTCGCGAGTCGACCTGTCCGCCCAACCCCGGGCGCGCCCGCTCCGAGCGGGGTTGAAGCCCGCCCGGCGGAAAGTTGACCCGCGGCTGCTTTCAAGCAAAGGAGCCGCTCAGGAAGCGCGGATCGGCGACCGCGGGTTTACCTGCAGCGGGAAGGGATTTGCCGGCCAAGGGAAATTCGCTCCGCTCGCCTGGACCGCTCTCCAGGAAGGCGTCAAAGAGGACAGCATAGAGAGCCTGGCG
The DNA here is from genome assembly GCA_049521195.1 of Occallatibacter sp. Lineage (GTDB taxonomy): Bacteria > Acidobacteriota > Terriglobia > Terriglobales > Acidobacteriaceae > Telmatobacter. Next base: position 12,256 of record JBEKPA010000032.1, on the reverse strand, counting down.
GCCCGTCAGTCTGCGGTTGCGCGCGCGTAGAAAATCGAAGCGAAAGGGAGACGACGGTTCCAGGCCGGCCAGAAATCCCGCCGAGAAGAATTGCTCGGCGTTGGCCACGGCCATGAGGATGAGCGACCGCCAGCTCATGCGCAGCAGATCCTTGAGCAGGGGAGTGCCATTGGGCAGGCGGTCCATGCGGTCCGCGACGAGCCGGCTGAAGTTGAGGAGCTGCAGGACGAGGCTGTCGAGAGGCTTGCCCAGTGCGGCGGCGCGGGTGAAGAGCGTGACCGATCCACGGGCTAGATCCTCGCCCACGTCCTGCAAATCGTCTCCCAGTTGCAGCAGAACTCCCCAATCGATGGAAAACTGGCTTTCTTCCAGGGAAAGTCGCGGCTGCAATAGACAGGCATTGGCGAGGACGGAGGTTCCGCCCTTCGAGCAACTGATGCGCTCCAGCTTATAGTTATCGAGCGAGTTATCGTGTGAGTTATAGAGATAGTTATTTTGTGAGTTATTGATATAGTTATTTTTAGAGTTATCGAATCGGCCGCCATTGGCGAGTTGCGCGATACTCCGCTCCTGGGCGCGATGGATGGCCAGCAGGCAGTCGAAGACCTGCGGGTAAAGCGGGCGCGGGTACTGTTCTTCGATCAGCTGAACCATGGCCCACACGGCCGCTTCGCGCACGTTGCAAGCGGAAGGCCCGAGGCCGCGCAGGCGCTGGCGGAAGCGCTCGCTGAAGCGGAGCTTCTCCGCGGTGGATAACCCCGGATGGTCGAGACAGTTATCGCTGTAGGGGTAGAGAAGACTGTAGGCAAATATGGATGGAGTTAGTTCCATGGGCTGGCCGAGCAGCGCCTGCAAGCCGCAAGCGGTCCAGGCATTGCGGCAGGCCTGGATGATATCGGCCCTGCTCAGGGCCGGGTCGAAGCCGCGCGCCCGTCGGGCCAACTGCGCGCCCACGGGCAAGAAGCTACCGGTGAGCAGTTGCACCGCCTCTGGATCGAGATCGAGCGCGATGGAGGCAAAGCGCGGGAACGCGTCCACGATGCGCCGCTGGGCGAGGAGGCGTCCGGTTGGGTTGCGCGGAGCACTGCGCGCCTCACGCTCGACGGCGCGCAGGGCCTGGTCGTAGGCTCGCTCGCGCTTGCGCTGCCCATCCAGGCTGTAACGCGGACCGGCTGGGAGGGGGCGACCAGCGCAACCATTCCACGATTCAGCGGCAAGCGCAACCTGCGCCTCAATCCACGACCAACTGTAGCGATGCTCCATGCTGCCGAGGATTACGAAAAGCCGAGTCGCAGGGTTCCATCCGAGGTTTTGAGAGCTGGAGGCTCGATCGTGGCTTGCTTGCCGCCGGGGTGCGTTATCAGCTACTTGGTTCACCGGGGCGCGATGGCGCCGGGCGAACGCATCACTCTGCTCCAAGGTGTGGAGATCGGCAGGCCGAGCAAACTTCATCTGTCCGCACGCATCCAAAACGGGTCTGCACAGGGGCAATCGGGAAGAATCACCGATGTGCGCGTGGCGGGCAGCACCGTTCTTGTGGCAAAAGGACGGCTTTTCCTGCCGTGATGCACATGCTTTCAACAGGCATTCATCATTGCAAGTGGCGGACTGTGTTAGGCCTAGCCAATTCTTGCTTGTTTCATGGGGATTTTCACATGGAATTTCGCTTACCTTTCCCTCTTCCCAAGCGCCGCAAAGGCTCGTACTCTTGGCTTTCATTGAAACAATTTGACCGGCGCCTAGGCCGGACTTGACCCCAGGTCTTGAGCACAAACCGATTGCGAGCGTAAGTTCAGCCTCCTGGGTAATCGAATGCCGAGTGCTGTCTTGCGTGGAACGTCGCGCCCTCAAAGCTGCCGGCGTTCCGCGCAAGGCCGCTCGGACGCAAGATCAACCAGGCAAACCGCAGCCTCGTCCGCGATCGTTGGCCTTGGAAAAGATTCGCGCCAGCCAGCCGCAAGAGCGGGCAAGGGCGAAGTGTTGCCCGGCGGACGGGCAACGAAACGGAACCGGAGATTCAACCAAGGAGCAAAGCACAAGATCATGCGACCGAAGAAAGTTATTCTCTGCGTAGACGACAATGAACAAGAGCTTTCCGTACTCAAGTTCATGCTGGCAACCAACGGATACCGAGTGGTTTCAGCCTTGACGGGCCAGGAGGCGATCGGCATTTTCGCCGAGATTCAAGTGGATCTGGTGCTGGCCGACTATGCCATGCCGCAGATGAACGGCAATCAACTGGTCGACCGGCTGAAGCAGATCGCGCCCCATATTCCCATGATCCTGTTGGGCGATCCGCAGCGGATGGGCGGCGAGATGCACGCGGCCGACGCGCTGTTGGCCAAGAAGAGCTGCTCGGCGCACGAGTTGCTGGAGCGGATCAAGGTAATGAGCGCGCGCAAGCGCGGCCCGCGCAAAGGCGCGGTGCGGACGGTGCACGCCGTGGAGCTGGCGGTGGCGTCGTAAAACAGGGATCAGGGATCAGAGATCAGGACTCGTCGGCGCTGGTTCTTGGTCCCCGGTTTTCTGGTCCCTGCCTCTACTCCACCTTCAGGCTCGTCTCCGCCGCTGCCAGCGAGTTCCCGCCGGTCCAGATCGTGTAGGTCGTGGGTTCCACTGTCCGCTGGATCTCGGCGTTGTAGAAGCTCAGCTCGTCGAAGCCCAGCGGAAACTCCACGTGCTTCCGCTCGCCGGGGGCCAGCGCTACGCGCGCAAAGCCCTTCAGTTCCCGCACCGGCTGGCTGACGCTGGCCGCGGTATTGCGGATGTAGAGCTGAACCACTTCGGTTCCCGCCACGCTTCCGGTGTTCGTCACGTCCACGCCGACCTTAGTTACAGGTTCATTTCGCGATGCCAGAATCTCGCGAGCCGGAACCTCCGCGCGGCTGACGGTGGGCTGCGAGTAACTGAAGCGCGTGTAACTCAGTCCCCAGCCAAACGGATAGAGCGCCGAATTCTCCTCATCCACATAGCGCGATACATATTTCTCATTTTCATCGCGCGGCATGTGACTCAAGTCGCCGTGCGCCGGACGCCCGGTGGGAAGCTGAGCATAGTACAGGGGCTCCTGGCCAACAGACCGGGGGAAACTGGCCGGCAGCTTGCCCGAGGGATTCACGTTGCCGAAGAGCACATCGGCCAGGGCGTGGCCGGCCTCAATGCCGGGACTCCACCCCTCAAGGATCGCCGGCACGTGAGCGGCGGCCCACTTCAGTTCCAGCGGGCGGCCGGCCAGCACCACGAGGATCACCGGCTTGCCGGTCGCCGCGACGGCCTCAAGGAGTTGCTCCTGCGCGCCGGTAAAGCCCAGCGTTGCGCGGCTTGCGGCCTCGCCTTCCATCCAGCCGGTGGGCTCGCCGAGCGCCAGGATCGCCACATCGGCCTTGCTGGCCGTCTCCACCGCCTCGGCGACGGTCCGCGCGTCGTCGGGGACCGGGAGAGGCGCATCGGCGGCCTGGCCGTTGATGTGCTGGAGCGCGATCGCGTCCTCGCCGGTGAGCAGGCCGCAGCCCTGAGCATAGAGCAGCCTGTCGCCCAGCCGCTCCGTAAGCGCCGTCTTCAGCGTGACCACATGCTTCGGGTCGCCGGTAACGCTCCACGCGCCCAACATCTCGCGCTGGTTGTCGGCCATGGGGCCGATCAGCGCCACCTTCTTGGCTTTGGCGATAAGTGGCAGCAGGGTTCCCACTCCCTCGACAGGGTCGTTCTTTAGCAGCACAAAGGTCTCGCCGGCCACCTTGCGGGCCGCGGCGCGGCGCTCCGGCGTGGCGTCGTAGGCTGGGCCAACCTCCGTATATGGATGCTCGAAGAGGCCGAGCGCAAACTTGACGCGCAGAATCCGGCGCACCGCCTCATCGACGACGCTCTCGGGAATCTTGCCGTCGCGTACTTGTGGAGCAATGACGGTTCCGTAGAGGCCGCCCACCATATCCATATCCACGCCGGCCTCCAGAGCCTTGCGGGCCACGGTCGAATCGTCGGCGCCGATGGCGTGGTCGCGCATCTCGGGAATGGCCGCCCAGTCGGAGACGACAAAGCCGTCGAACCCCCACTCCTTGCGCAGAATCTGGGTCAGGATGAAGGGATTGGCGCTCGCCGGGACGCCGTTGATGGTGTTGAAGGAACTCATCACCGTGGCCGCGCCGGCCTCGACCGCGGCGCGATAAGGCTCCAGGTAAACCTGGCGAAGCAAGATCTCGCTCATATCCACGGTGTTGTAATCGCGGCCGGCGATTGCCGCTCCGTAGGCGGCGAAGTGCTTGACGCTCACGGCCAGCGAATCGGGCTTGGAGAGATCGCCCTTTTGGTAGCCTCTCACCCAGGCGCGGGCCATCGCCGAACCCAGGTAGGGGTCTTCGCCGGCCGATTCGACGATCCGTCCCCAGCGCGGGTCGCGGGCAACATCCACCATGGGCGAGAAGACCCAGGCCAGGCCGTCGGCGCGGGCTTCCGAAGCGCCGAAGCGCGCCGCTATTTCAGCCGCCTCAGGATCCCAGCTTGCCGCCAGCGCCAGGGGAACCGGGAAGATGGTCCGGTGGCCGTGAATCACGTCGCGCGCAAAGAGGATGGGAATATGCAGCCGCGACTTTTCGACCGCGATGCGCTGATAGCGATTGGTGGCCTCTGCGCCCACCACGCCCTGCAACGAGCCCACCTGTCCCTTGGCCGCCATTTCGTCGTACTTCAGGTTGGGTGAGCTCGGCCCAGTGGAGGAGTCGATCGTGTACTGCGCCAGTTGCCCGACCTTCTCGTCAAGCGTCATCTTCTTCAGGAGCGCCTCGACGCGGGCGTTCAATTCCTTCGACGCCAGTTGGGGGTTGGGAACGGGATGAGTCTGGGCCGCGGCCGTGATCGAGCCGAGGAAAGCGACGGCCAGCAGCGAAAGCAATATCTGGAGAGGCAGGACAAAAGAATTTCTCATGGCTTGGTTAGGATAAATGGTTCCCGCCGCGCAAGTAATGCGGGTCCGAAGCGGGACAATCTCGACAGGGCACCACTGAAGCTGATGGTGGCAGCAAGGCGAATCGCCGGCGCAAACCCGCTCAGGAGCGCCTCCGATTCGATCATCCCGCAGGCCCACCCGCGCGGAACAAGCCCCCATCACGGTAGAATAGGGGCAGCAGGATGATTGAAACCTCTCCAGCGGCTGCTCCCCAGGCCAACCGCCAAGCGCGGGCGCCAGAGTTGCGGGCGGAGGATGAGGAGCAGGTCTGCACTCAGCCCCGCCAGACCCCGATCGTCCAGGTCAGCGGCCTGGAAAAGACCTACCAGACAGCCCGCGGCGCGCTCCACCTTTTTCACGGCCTTGACCTCCAGGTGGAAACCGGCGAGATGGTGGCCGTCGTGGGCCAGTCCGGCGCTGGGAAAAGCACGCTTTTGCACATTCTGGGCGCCCTCGATGCTCCCTCCGCGGGAAGGGTATACTGCGCCTCAACCGATTTGGCGAGTCTCTCCCCGCGCCAGGCCGCGGCCTTTCGCAACCGCGAGATCGGCTACGTCTGGCAGTTTCATTACCTGCTGCCTGAGTTTACGGCGCTGGAGAACGTGGCCATGCCGTTGCTGGCGCGCGGCACACCGAAGCGTGAGGCCCTTGCGGTGGCCGCAAACTGGCTCCGCGAGGTGGGACTGGAGAATCGTGCCGACCACCGCCCCGGCGAGCTTTCAGGCGGCGAGCAACAGCGCGTGGCGCTGGCCCGCGCGCTGGTCAACAACCCTCGGCTGCTGCTGGCCGACGAACCCACCGGCGACCTGGACGAGACCACCGCCGGCCGTGTCTTCGACCTGATCGAAAGTTTGCACTTGAGCCACGGCCTCACCTCGATTCTGGTAACGCACAACATGGATCTGGCCGCGCGCTGCACGCGGGCCTTGCGCTTGGAGAGTGGGCGGCTTTCCCCTTTGGCAACCGTCTCGCGAGGAGCGTTGTGAGCGGCAAGCCTCTGGCGAAAAATGCACCGTTTTGGCGATTTCTGAGTCTTATTCAGTAAGCAATCCGCGCCGGGTTGCAACGACAGGATTGCCAAGTCAAGATGGAAGTCTGAGGGCGGCGCCGGCGCCGTGGGATTCGGGCGCGAATGGGGCAAGAATAGCCCGGGCGCACTCAAAGAGCCGTCCGAAGGGCGAAAGTTGTATTCCCCAGGCAGCCCTCGGTCGGCGAAACTGAACGCAGAAGCACAAGCGGTTTGGGCTGAGGCCGGGGATGTTCGGAAAGGCCATCTAAGCCGATAGCTTGCAACAGGACCGGAACACGGGGGAGGACATCATGTTCGAACGCTATACGGAGAAGGCACGGCGCGTGATCTTCTTCGCGCGGTATGAGGCCAGCCAGTTCGGTTCGCCCTATATCGAGACCGAGCACCTGCTGCTCGGCCTGCTGCGCGAGGACAAGGCGTTAACCAACCGCTTCTTGCGCTCGCATGCCTCGGTAGAGTCGATCCGCAAGCAGATCGAGGCGCACACCACCATCCGCGAGAAGGTCTCCACCAGCGTGGACCTGCCGCTGTCGAACGAGTGCAAGCGGGTGCTGGCCTATGCGGCAGAGGAAGCCGAGCGCCTGGGCCACAAGCACATCGGCACAGAGCACCTGCTGCTGGGCCTGCTGCGCGAAGAGAAGTGCTTTGCCTCCGAGATTTTGCAGGAGCGCGGTCTGAAGCTGGCGCAGATTCGCGACGAACTGGCTCGCGTCACCCAGGAAAAGGTTCCGGCGCAGCCGCGCCAGCGCGAGTCGAGCTTGCTGGCCGAGTTCAGCCGCGACCTGACCCAGGCTGCCACGGACGGGCAACTCGATCCGCTTGTCGGCCGCGAAGGCGAGTTGGAGCGCGTGGTGCAGATTCTCTGCCGCCGCACCAAGAACAATCCGGTGCTCATCGGCGAACCCGGCGTAGGCAAGACCGCCATCGTCGAGGGCCTTGCGCAGCGCATCGCCGACGGCGAGGTTCCCAGCTTTCTGGCCGACAAGCGCGTGCTCGGCCTCGACCTTTCCCTCATCGTGGCCGGAACAAAATACCGCGGCCAGTTCGAGGAGCGGCTCAAGACCATCATGAAAGAGCTGATGGAGAACCAGAACTCCATCGTCTTCATCGACGAGTTGCACACCCTGGTGGGCGCGGGCTCGGCCGAAGGCTCACTCGATGCAGCCAACATCCTCAAGCCGGCGCTCTCCCGCGGAGAGATTCAGTGCATCGGCGCCACCACCCCAGGCGAGTACCGCAAGTCCATTGAGAAGGATCGCTCGCTGGAGCGCCGCTTCCAGGCGGTCAAGGTTCCTCCGCCCAACGAAGCCGACGCCATCAAGATCATCCACGGCATCAAGGACCGCTACGAGAAGTTCCACGCCGTCAGCTATACCGATGCCGCCGTCGAGTTCGCCGTCTCCCACTCCAACCGCTATATCCCCGACCGCTTCCTGCCCGACAAGGCCATCGACCTCATCGACGAAGCCGGAGCGCGCGTCAAGCTCCGCCAGACCTCGCTGCCCGATGAGATCACCGAGGTTCAGAAGCGCATCAAGTTCATCGTCCATCGCATGGACTCGGCCATCGCCAACCATGAGTTCGAGAAGGCGCGCTTCTACTCCGACGAGGAGCGCAAGGAGCGCGAGAACCTGCGCGCCCTGCGCGACAAGTATCATCTCGACGACTCCGCCGCCGGCATTGTTGGCCGCGAAGACATTGAAGACGTGGTCAGCCGCTGGACCGGCGTCCCGGTCACCAGCATCAAGGAAGAAGAGACCCAGAAGCTGCTGCGCGTTGAAGAAGAGCTGCACAAGCGCGTCATCTCGCAGGAGAAGGCCATCGGCGCTCTGGCGCGCGCCATCCGCCGTTCCCGCGCTGGCCTCAAGTCGCCCGCCCGGCCCATCGGCAGCTTCCTCTTCCTGGGCCCCACAGGCGTCGGAAAGACCGAGATGGCCCGCACCCTGGCCAACTTCCTCTTCGGCTCCGACAAGGCCCTCATCCGCTTCGATATGTCGGAGTTCATGGAGAAGCACTCCGTCTCCAAGCTCATCGGGTCGCCTCCGGGCTACGTGGGCTACGAGGAGGGCGGCCAACTCACCGAGCGCGTCAAGCGCTCGCCCTACTCCGTCGTCCTGCTCGACGAAATCGAGAAGGCTCACCCCGATGTCTTCAACATCCTCCTCCAAGTCTTTGAGGACGGCCAGTTGACCGACGGCCTGGGCAACACCGTCGACTTCAAGAACGTGATCCTCATCATGACTTCGAACATCGGCGCCCGCCACCTGATGAAGAAGCAGGGCCTCGGCTTCCAGAGCGACCGCGAAGACATGGTCAACGACAAGGTCGAGGAGCTGGTCAAGCAGGAAGTGAAGAAGACCTTCAACCCCGAGTTCCTCAACCGCCTCGACGAGGTTATCCTCTTCCAGTCGCTCAACGACGCCGACCTCATCCAGATCGTCGAGCTGCTGGTCCAGCAGTTGAACTCCAATCTGGCCCAGAAGGCCATCACCATCTCCGTCACCGAGGAAGCCAAGAAGTGGATCCTCGACAAGACCCTCGTCGACCGCAGCTACGGCGCACGCCCCTTGCGCCGCGCCCTGCAGCGCTACGTCGAAGACCCTCTGTCCGAAGCCCTGATCGCCGGCAGCATCTCCGCGCGCCCCGCCTTCCTTGAGGTCTATCTCGACGCCAACCAGCTCTTCTACCGCCCGGTAAGCGCCGACGAAGCCTTGGCTGACGAAAAGCCCGCCGGCGTCCTCCTGTTCAGCAACTAAGTCTCCGTCCACCCCAGACGCAAGCGCCCCCGGCCAACCCGCCGGGGGCGCTTGCCGTCTACTGTTCACGCTCTGTTGATGCATCCCCCAATCCCGCCGTTGCTATCATCCAATCATGAAACTGCGGCCGCGCCTCTCGATTGCTTTGCTCGCTTCCTTCATCACCCTCCTTCTGGCCATTTTTCCGCCGGCTTCGGCGCAGGCCCAGGCCTACTCAGGCCGCCCCAAGCTGATCGTGATCGTGGTCATCGACCAGTTTCGCGGCGACTACCTGAACCGCGACCGCGCCGAGTTCAAGGGCCGCGGCTTCCGGCTCTTCACCGAGGAAGGCGCATGGTTCACCGACTGCTACTTCGACTACGCCAACACCAAAACCGCCCCCGGCCACGCCACCATTGGGACTGGCGCCTACACCGACGGCCACGGCATCGAGGCCAACGATTTCTGGGATGTCTCGCGCTCCTGGGACCGCAAGGTGAGTTCGGTGGAGGACGAGCGCTACCAACTGGTCGATCTGCCGCCGTCCTCCATCCCCGCCAATCAGCCCGGTGCGCCGGATACCGCGCTCAAGTACGTCATTGGCGCCTCGCCGCGCAACCTGCGCGCCACCACCCTGGGCGATGAGCTGCGGCTGGCCAACAACGGCCGCTCGAGCGTTTACGGCATCTCGCTCAAGGACCGCGCCGCGATTCTGCCCGCCGGACAGTCTGCCAACGGAGCCTTCTGGATCGACAACTCCAGCGGCCAGTTCACCACCTCCACCTATTACATGGAGCACCTGCCGGAGTGGGCGCGGGCCTTCAACTCCAGCGGCCGCGCGGCCGAGGCTGCCCGCGAGGCCATGGTCGAGGGAACCACGCAATTCTTCGAACTGGTGGGCAGGACGCCGGCCGCCAACCGCTATGAGCTGGATTTTGCCGAAGCGCTTATTACCGGCGAAAAGCTCGGCCAGAGCGGCGTCACCGACCTGGTCGCCGTTTCGCTCTCGGCCAACGACATTCAGGGCCATCAATTCGGTCCCGACTCGGACTCCGAGGAACAGATGATCCTCAGCCTGGATCGCGATCTGGACGGCTTCAATACCTGGCTCGACCGGACCGTGGGTCTCCAAAACGTCTGGCTGGCGCTCTCGGCCGACCATGGCATTCCGCCCATCCCCGCCGACGCCGCCAAACTGGGCATCGACTCGGCGGTCGTGGACCTCGATAAGCTTTACGCAAAGCTGAATGCGGAGCTGAACGCGCGCTACTCGCCCGGCAAGCAGTTGCAATACATCCTGCCCGGTCCCGATCTGCCTTACATCGTGCTCGACCGCCGCGCCTTCGAGAAGGCCAAGATCGACGAGAAGGCCGCTGAAGACGCCGTCTCCGCGCTGCTGGCCGAGGCCGTCGTCCCTCCCGTCCCGGAACCGCCCCCAGTTACCCAAGCCGCCCTTCCGCCCCAAGCCGTCCTCCCGCCGCCCGCGCAGCATCGACTTCCGCCCCTGCCACAGCTCACTGCGGTCTATACCCGCCTGGAGCTGGCCCACAGCCAGTTGCCGCCCTCGGAGTGGGGCCTCCTGCTGGCCCATAGCTACGCCGACCACGGCAACTGGTACGTGATGCTGGTACTGGGCGCCTATCAGATGGAGGATCTCCACGGCTCCATCGGAACCACGCACTTCAGCCCCTGGTCCTACGACCGCCACGTGCCGCTGGCCTTCTTCGGCGCGCCCTTTGCCCCAGGCGAGTATCATGGACGAGTAGCCCCAGTGGATCTGGCGGCCACGCTGGCCTCACTGGCGGGCATCAATCAGCCGTCGGCGGCAGTGGGCCGCGTGCTCACCGAGGCCATCAAGCCAAGCTACCTAGCCGGCGCGCGGTAGGGATCTCATCGTCAAGGCGGTCAGGTCGCCAGGCGCAAACCGGCGGCGCGAAAACCGGCCACTGATCTCTGATCTCTGGTCTCTGATCTCTGATCCCAGATCTCTGATCCCTGATCCCTGATCCCTGACCCCTGATCTCTGTAAAAGGAAGATTGCCGCACGTGAAACCCGACATGAGAGTCTCGTTGGCAGGCCTGGAACTGGTCAACCCGGTCATCGCCGCCAGCGGCACCTTCGGCTATGGCATCGAGTTTGAAGAGATCGTCTCGCTGGAGCGCATCGGCGGCTTCGTCACCAAGGGCATCTCGCTGGAACCGATGCCCGGCAACGCCGCCCCGCGCATTGTCCAAACCGCCTCCGGCATGATCAACGCCATCGGACTTCAAAACGTCGGTGTCCAGGACTTTATCGCTCGCAAGCTGCCTCCGCTCAATCGCTATCCCCTCTGCAAGGTCATCGTCAATGTCTTCGGCTGCACGGTGGGCGACTATCTCGGCGTCATCGAGCGCCTCAATCAGGCCGAAGGCATCGCCGCGTACGAACTCAACGTCTCCTGCCCCAACGTTCACGCCGGCGGCATGGTCTTCGGTTCCGATCCCAGCTCGCTCGAATACCTGGTCGGCAAGGCCAAGGCCGCCTGCAAACGGCCGCTCATCGTCAAGCTCTCGCCCAACGTGACCTCGATTGCGCGAATGGCGACGATCGCCGCCCACGCCGGCGCCGACGCCTTGAGCCTGACCAATACCTTTCTGGCTATCTCCATCGACGCCGAGACTCGCAAGCCGCGCCTGGCCAACGTCACCGGCGGCCTCTCCGGCCCGGCCATCAAGCCCATCGCCCTGCGCATGGTTTACGAAGCCGCGCGCGCCGTCAAGATTCCCATTCTCGGCATGGGCGGTATCGTCACCCCGGAAGACGCCGTCGAATTCCTGCTCGCCGGCGCTGCCGCCGTCCAGGTGGGCACGGCCAGCTTCGCCGACCCAAGAGCCTGCGAACGGCTGGCGCGCGGCCTGGAATCCTGGTGCCGCGGCCATCAGGTTGAAAAGGTCTCCAGCCTCACCGGCGCGCTGGAAGTTCCGCAAGCGTGAGGTGGGGCAGGCTCGGATACATACCGCCGGTTTCCGTCCCAGACGGTCCGGTATCGCGATCCGGCGAGAACCGGCGGGCCTTCCCATGCGCCAAACCAAAGCCCGAGCCGCCGGCCATCGGCGGGCACAAGGAATTGAGGATTGAATGACCGATAAGCCCTATCGCCCGCAGGAAGACATCGCGACCTTGATGAAGCAGTTCAACCAGCAAGTAAAGGAATCTCCCGAGCTTCCCGACCCGGAGACGCGTCTGCTTCGTGCGCGGCTGGTCTTTGAAGAAGCGATTGAATTCGTCAAGGGCTGCGGTTGCACGGTCACGCGTACCATTGCCGGATTGAACGGCGAAGAGCGGACCGCGGTCATTGACTCGATCGGTGTTGTGCTCGACCCCAGCGGCCAACCCGACTTCGCCGAATATGTGGACGGCTGCATCGACCAGCTTGTTGTCACTTACGGGGCGCTCAACGCCGCCGGTGTGAAGGCTCAGCCTGCCTGGGATGAAGTGCAGCGCAGCAACATGAGCAAAGCCTGGCCGCATTGCAGCGTTTGCGACGCGGTGCTGGAGCGGGGTGCTTG
>JBEKPA010000031.1:0-19363 GCA_049521195.1 Occallatibacter sp. | reverse complement strand
TCACGCTCAGGTAGGCCAGCCCCGGCGGAATCATCACCGCCTTCTGCGAGCCGCCGATCAGCACGTCGATTCCCCAGCCATCCACGTCGAAGTGCGTTGTCCCCAGCCCGGTGATCCCGTCCACCACCAGCAGAGCCTCGGTCTCCTTCACCAGCTTGGCAACCGCCTCCACATCGTGGCGCACTGTGGTCGAGGTCTCCGTGGCCTGCATATACACGGCCTTATGCTCCGGCTTGATCGCCTTGCGCACCTCTTCCAGGTCGAAGGTCTCGCCGTAAGGTGCGCTCACCACGTCGGCCGCCAGGCCAAAGGCCTTGGCCAGCCCCACCCAGCGCTCGCCAAACTTGCCGGCCGTCAGTACCAGCACCCGGTCGCCCGGAGAGGTCAAATTCGAGACCGAAGCCTCCATCGCTCCCGTCCCTGAAGACGACAGCACCAGCACGTCGTTCTTGGTGCCGACAAAGACCTTCAACTGGGCGAGCACCTTCTGAAAGAGGGCGCGAAACTCGGGCGTGCGGTGGTGAATGTCCGCCGCCGCCATGGCAAACTGGGCCGCGGGAAGCAGCGGCGTCGGGCCGGGTGTGAACAGGCGCGTCTTGCGAATCATGGTCTTCTCCTCGTCTCTTGCCGGGGCCTCAAGGGGATACTGGAACCGAAGTTGGACAGGTTCTTCGCAACATCGCGCCGGCTCAGTATCCCCACGGCCATCCGACAATCACAGAATACACTTTTATGTGGCTTTTGTGAATTATTCTTGTGGAAATCTTCCCGCGGTTCCAGATTGTGCAGAGCGATTCAATCGAGTCGAAATCCGCCCACCCGCGCGCCTCTGCCCTGGAATCGGTACAATTCTCTTTGGAGCGGCCTCGCAGGCAGCTCAGCCATCTGAAGAGTCAGGCAGGAAGATCAATGACCGAAGCAGGCGCGCTCGAACTCATCGTCACGCAACAGATCGTCACCGCCATGAAGGCCCACAACGCGGTGCGCACCACCACGCTGCGCCTCATCAAGAACGCACTCAAGAACAAAGCAATTGAAAAGCGCGCCGCGCTCACGCCGGTCGAGGAGCAGCAGGCTCTGGCCACCATGATCAAGCAGCGCCGCGACTCGATCGAGCAATTCACCAAGGGCAACCGCCCGGAACTGGCCGCCGCCGAAGCCGCCGAGATTGTGGTGATCGAGGAGTTCCTGCCCAAGGCTCTGGACGAATCCGGCCTGAGCGCGCTGGTGGCCGAAGCCATTGCCGAAGTGGCCGCCGCCGGTGGCAAAGCGCCCACCCCCAGGGAGATCGGCGTTGTGATCAAGGCCGTCCAAGCCAAGCTCCAGGCCGGCGGCTTGCGCGCCGAAGGCCGCGTGGTCAGCGAGATGGTGAAGAAGGCGCTGGCTGGTTAGGGCAGGCACTCTCAGGTCGTCCGCCGCGGCGGACGGCGGCGGACGGAACCTGGCACGCGGCCGTAGTTGAAGGAATGGCCTCTTCCGCTACTTTGCCGGAGGCGGAAGGCCAATTCAACGAGAGGGACAATCCTATCTACTGGGCGAGGTCCATGTCTTCGCCGTAGGTGGGGTAGGGCTCCGGCTCGGTGCTGGTTGGCATGGCGGCAAGGGTGACGAGGTCGGCCTGCACCTCGGCCCACTGCGAAGGATTCCTCTTCGTCGAAATGGGCGAGGCTGGATCGGCGTAGTAGGCCCGGATGTCTTCCTTGATGCCTGGAGGAATGGGCTGCGCGGGCTGGCGCGTGAGGCGATGGAGGAGATCGGCGTAGGCGGAGTCGGTGAGCGGATACCCTCCGGGCTGCACCACGCGTCCGGTGTCGAGATCGCGATTGGGCAGCGGGTGGCGAGGGTCCCGTGAAGGGTGCGGCGCACGCTTTCCGGCGGTGGAAGGCGTGAAGCGGGCGAGCCTCTGGCGAAGCGCGGTGGTGGAAAGCACGACGCTGTGAAGGTACTCCGCTTCCGTGGCCTGGGTGGGGCCTTTGACGGCAACCAGCTTCAAGGGGCCGACTTTGGGCACCACGAAGATGAGGCCGGCCAAAACATAGGTTCCTATTCCCGCCTTGCGGCGGTAGGCTTGCCAGTTGTTCTCGGCCGCGATCGCGGCCACTTCCTTATTCAACTCAACTCTCTCCGGGGTATTCGCCTCCGCCGGTTCGTGGTTCCGATGCAGCAATGTGACCGCATAGGCGATGCGCGGGATGAATTCACGAACGGCGAAGTGGTATTCGCGGACGTTCAAGCGGCGGCCGCGCGTGCCGGAGAAGTCTTCGGTCAGGCCGTAGGTCTGGTAGTACGCCAGGGCAAGCTGCCGCACGGGTACCTGAAGTCCGATATGGCGGAGGAAGTGGATCGGGGCAACGCGGTGATGCGCGATCTCGTCGATGTCGAAGGCGAACTCGGTCTGAACATGCTGGCGCTCTCCCTCGGCGTAGTTCACGTCGGGGCCGTATTTCGCGCCGAGCCTGGGGAATTCGAGGGGCACGGCAAGGTTGATAGCCGTGGAGTGGCCAATCGTGTCGCCGATGTAATGGGAGAGCGCGCCAACGGCGAAGGCGAGCTCATTGGCGTTGGTCGCATTGCGGAAGAGATTGACGACGAAGTCTCCGGAGCGGACATAGTGGGTCAGGTTGGAGAAGGAGCGGTCGCCAAAGGGGTAATAGCCGATGTCCTGGATGACGCATCCGCCGTATGCGTAGGCTCGAGCAGTCTCGAGATCGGCGGGGGTCAGGTTCGGATAGCGGCTGAGGAGCAGGGGAACGATGGAATCCTGCCAGGTGAGGTCGATGAGCTGCTCGTGAGTCAGAAGGGAGTAGGCATCAGCCCGCCTGTGCCATGAAAGCAGCAACAGGAGAATGAACGCCATGATCGTTCGCAGGCGGGCCAAACTCATCTTTCCTCCCTGTTAGCTGAACTGGAACCTCATTCAGCTCCGGGCCTCAAAGATCAAGCTGCTGAATTCGCCGCTGTCAGCGCCTCGACCGGAACCAGCATATCTTCCTTGCGCATCACCAGATTGGTGGCGTTCAGCGTGGCCAGCTCGAAGCCGTGGCCGTGAGTGATGGCGTCGGTGGGGCAGGCTTCAACGCAGTAGCCACAGAAGATGCAGCGGTTGTAGTCGATGTTATAGACCTTGGCGTAGCGCTCGGAGGAGGAGATGCGCTGCTCGGCGGTGTTATCGGCGGCCTCGATATAGATGCAATTCGCCGGGCAGGCCGCGGCGCACAGAAAGCAGGCCACGCATTTTTCCAGGCCGTTCTCGTCGCGCTGCAGGACGTGGGCGCCGCGGTAGCGCTGCTCGAAGACTGCGCCGCGCTGAGGGCCGGGGCCGTCGGGGTAGTTCTCAACCTGGGTGGGTTCGAGGATCTCCCCTAAGGTGATGCTCATGCCCTTGGCGATGCCGGCGATGTTGGCCATGATCGACATGAGGCCAGTATACGATGGATTGCGGGAGGCATTCACGATGCGAATGCGGGTTTGGGCGGCGACTTTCCTGTTTGGGTTGGGCGCGGGGGCGGCGGTTGCGCAGACGCCGCCGCAGAGCCAGCCGCAACCGATGGCGATGGGCGGCATGGATATGGGGCTGGGCAAGACGACGGACATGAGCATGTGCCAGTGCCCGTGCGTGGACATGGGCCAGGCCAAGCCGATGGAGATGGACCACGGAATGAAGATGGACCACGCCGTGGCCAAGCCCTCCGTCCCGGCCGGTCCGCTGAAGATTTCCTTCGGGGACAAGTCCGCCGAGTGGACCCCAGCCAAACTGGCCGCATTGCCGCACAAATCGGTGACCATTTATGACGAACACGCGAAGGCCTGCCAGACCTACTCGGGCGTGCCGCTGATCGACCTGCTCACGCGGCTGGGCGTTCCGGACAAGCCGCACGGCAAGGATCTGCGGCTGTATCTGGTGGCCGAGGGGTCAGACGGCTATGAGGCGGTCTACTCCGTGGCCGAGGTCAACCCCGACGTGCATAACACGACGGTGATTGTCGCCGATTCGCTGGACGGGAAACCCATTGCCGACAAGGGACCTTTGCAGATCGTCGCGACAGGCGAGAAGCGTCGGGCGCGCTGGGTATATTATCTGGTCGCCATCCGCGTGTTGACGGCGCAGTAAGCGCGCACCCGTTGCTGTGACACCGGCAGAATCCAGCGCGGTTGACCCGCGGGACGCTACTTCTTCTTCTCCTCTTCTTTTTGTGGAGCAGCCTGGCGCTGCGGCTGCGGAGCCGCCTGGCGCTGTTGCTGCTGCGGAGCGGCCTGGCGCTGTTGCTGTTGCGGAGCCGCCTGGCGCTGCTGCTGCTGTTGCGGAGCGGCCTGGTGTTGTTGCTGTTGCTGAGCCGCCTGGTGCTGCTGCTGCTGTTGCGGAGCCGCTTGGTGTTGTTGCTGCTGCTGGACGGCTTGGCGCTCTGGTTGTTGCTGCGCCGCCTGGTGCTGCGGCTGTTGCTGCACCGCCTGGTGTTGTTGCTGCTGTACGGCCTGGTGCTGCTGCTCTTGCTGGACAGCCTGGCGTTGCTGCTGTTGCTGCACCGCCTGTGGCTGTTGCTGCACCGCCTGGTGCTGTGGTTGCTGCTGAACCGCCTGGCGCTGTTGCAGCTGTTGCTGAACGGCTTGGTGCTGCTGCTGAGCGGGCTGTTGCTGTTGCGGAGCCACCTGGCGTTGCTGCTGCTGTTGCGGCGCTTCCTGCCTCTGTTGCTGTTGCGCCGCAGCCTGATTGCGAATCTGCAATGCGGCTGGGGCCCTCACGTTGCGATCCGCCGCAAGCGGCTGGTTGACCGCCACGCTGGCCGGACGACCATGATTGACACTCGCAAACTGGGCCCGATTGGCGCCGGCGGCGCGCTCATTCTGCACCTGCGCCGCCATGGGAGCGGCACGGGGCGTACGCAGCGCCGCCAGTTCCGCGGGTCTGGCTCGCACCTGGACCCCGCCCGATCCGCCGTTGAAACTCACGCGGGCGCCGCCCCCGCCGCCGCTGACGGAGCGGCTATAGACGTTGCGCTCAATTGAGATATTCACATTGTTGACCGAGCGGTTGTAGTTGAAGTGGCCGCCGCCCCAGTAGCCGCCCTGGTAGCCGTAGCCGACGTAGCCAAAACCGTAGTCGACGCCGCCATAGAAGCCGACATACTGACCCCAGTAGCCGCGGTAGAAGCGGTAGTGATTATGCCAGAAGCCCCAGTAACCGGGCGTCCACAAAGCGCCCTCGTAGGGAGCCTGGACCCACGCGCCGGGTACCCAGTAGTAGTCTCCCTGATCCCAGGCCCAGTAGCCGGGCGTCCAGAGATAGCCGTCGCCGGGAGCCTGCGGCTGATCGTAGTCAGGCAGTGGCGGCGGCGGCTGGTCGGCGGTGTATTCCGGCTGCTCTCCGTAACCCGGATCTTCCACCGGCTGATTCGATGCCTGGCTGTAGCTGCCTCCCGCATCCGGCGGCGGAGGGCTCTGCTGGGCATTGTAACCCGCTGGCGCGGGGGCGCTCTGCTGATCGTTGTAACCCGCCGGCGCGGGCGCTTGAGCGCTCGAGTCCGCGGATACGGGGGCCAGGTTGGCCGACGCCGGGTCAGACGCCTGATCCTGGGTGCCGTTCTGGGGGGAGTTGGCGGCGTTCTGGTCCTGATTTGCATGGCATCCGACGGTGCAAAGCATTGTCGCCAGGACAAGTAGCGGCAATCGTCCAAATCTTGAAGAAGGGCTCATTTCACGCTCCAATACACTTGGATGCTATCGGAAGCGCGCGGGGCCAGACTGCTCTCTATTGACCATGATTTGATGGCCTTCAATGCCGCGCGCCCGGCGGCACGGACTTGCCGCGATTGTTAGCCGGCGGGGTGGTTACCGGCTTGCGCTCGGTGCGCGGCTTCACCAGCTCCTGGCACATGGCTGAATCCTGCCCGCGGGCCAGCCCCGGCAGCGCGCCCTGCCCGTTGCAAAGGCGCGGCATCATGGCGTCGGCATCCTTGCCGCTGAGCGGCTGGGTATGCTCCAGTCCGCTAAAGGGATCCAGATCGTAGCGGTAGAGGAAGTCTTCGGACGGCTTCTGCTTGCCGTAATCGAAGTGGCTCCAGGTGGCCATGAACTCGCGGCCGTTGGGCTCCGCCATGGCGGCGTAGACCTGCGTCCAGGCCACGCCCGGCGGCGGGTTCGCGCTCCATACGGGCGCAGCCTGGCCGCCGCGCATCCAGCGAGCCGCCCAGCCATGCTGCGACAGGTCATAGTGGAAGGCGGTGAAGTAGGTATCGGCAGCGCACCCGGCGCAACTGTCGTAGAGCGCGCCCAGCTCCTCGGGCGCGTATTCGGCAAACCTCATCCAGCCGGCAAAGCGCAGGTTCGCGCCGGTGATCAGCGGCGTAATGCCGTGGCTGGTGAGCGACATGCTCCACACGGTGAAGGTGTCCTCGCCGGGCAGCGCCTGCGCATTGGCGCGCCGCGTGGTCACCACCAGCGCCGCGTCGTACTGCACGCCGATCTCGCGAATCGCCGTCCACTTCTCGGCCGCCAGCGACCGCTCGACCCAAACGATCACGCTCTGGTCCTTCGCCGAGTGGAAGTCCATCCAGCGGAAGGGATCGGGCTGCTGGGCCGGCACGGGAACCGCCGCGGCCAGCGCTGCCGCGATCAAAGCAGAAAGAAGCCAGGAGGAGACGAGCCGCATGAATTTAGGTATAGCAGAGAGGCGCGCACCGGCCACGTCGCAACGGAGGGAGCAGGGGCCTTCAGGCTCCTGAAAGCAAGCTTGCAATCTGCGTGGCTTTAGCCACGGGCCTTTCGCGGCTGCCCCAGCTCTAAATAGAAAAGATTGGGTGGCCCATGTCTCGCGTTTGAGACATGGGATAGCAGAAGGCCACCCTGAGGATCCCCAGATCCGAAATTCCGGATATGGGGCATCCAGGGCTTATAGTGAACTACTCTGGTCCGGGCTCTAACCTAACCGCTCAGGTTTATGGTAGCCTACTCTTATGCCAACCGTCTTGAGATTATGGGAGGTAATACATGGACGAGCATGAGGAATTCCTGGAAGCCAACCGCAGAGAGCAAGAGATGCTGGCTGCAATTCCCCACGCCCTCAGCGCCCGCTATGATCGCCGCATCGGACGCGTTGTGGTGCGCCTCAGCACGGGGCTGGAGATTTCCTTCTCGCCGCGCGATGCTCAAGGGCTGGAAACAGCCACATGGGAGCAGTTGCGGGAGATCGAGATTGACCCGCCGGGCTTCGGCCTTCACTTCCCCGCGCTGGACGCTGACCTATACATTCCGGCACTGTTGGAAGGGTTCTTCGGATCGAAACGATGGATGGCCGCGCGCCTGGGAGAGCTGGGCGGCAAAGCTCGGAGCGCCGCGAAGGCGCGGGCATCCAGGGCGAACGGCCGTCTAGGCGGCAGGCCAAAGAAAGTAGCTACCGCGGCCTGAAGACAGTGGAGAGTGGTCAATGTACAGTTGTCAGTGGACAGAAAAACGCTGATTGGGGTTTGTGGTTCCCACTTCTCAAAAACGAAATGTGGACCACCCGCCCGCTCATCGCGATAAAGCAGCGATGAACGGGGCACAGCTTCTCATGGCTCATGGTGATTCTTCGGGGCTGATGATCGGGCCACCTGCCGGAAAGGATGGGCACCCGGCCCCAGACTGGGATTGGACCTAAACCAATCCAAGATACGTCTTGATTTTGTCAATGACAGCCTTATCGCTATCGATCGCGTATCGGCTCAGATGGGGAAGACCAATGAGTTGTGCTTCCGTATTGAGAATTGCCCCTCCCTTGAGGATCGAATGCCGCAATTTCCAAGATCCGTGCTTGGTACAGCTTTCCGTTAGGTCTGTTCCATTGAGTTTGTCTTTGATGAAAAAGTATGGCAGCTTTCCAAACACAATGATCGCCTCCGGCTGGACGATCTTCAAGATGGCCTCGTGAACCTTCCAGCAAAGATCCGCCATCTCTATCCCGCCTGAGCCCTTTTCGCCAACACTCCTTCTGAATATCAGATTGGATGCACAGACAGAATCGAGCTTTTCCCCAAGCCCAAGTTCGGTGAAGAGATACTGATAGCGCAACTGGAGCGGGGCATCACCTGAGGGGTATCGACCCCAATCGGCTATGCCGTCTTTGGGCCCTTTGAGATAAGCGTTCTGAGTTTGGGATCTCAGATTCTCCAAAGACTTTCCAATGCTATTTTCCGTGTCTAATTCCGAGCCGCCTGGATTCAAACCGAGAAAATAATACTTGCCGCGCTTCAACGTTTCGAATGAGCTGTAGAGGATCGTTCCCGAGTCCTTTAAGAAATCCTTCAAGACCTCCCTTGCCTCCTGAACGAAGGCAGTAATCTCTTGTTCATTCAATACCGGATGATTGGCTTTCATTTCTTCCCCGGGGGCAGGTTGCCCAGGCATCGATTCTACATGCTTCGATCAAATAGCCAAGATGGAAGGCTGTGCCCCATTCATCGCGGCCCTATCGCGATGAGTGGGCCGCGAATTCTTGCCGTCCACTCCGACTCGATTTCAACCGCTCCTCGAACGCCGGTCGCGTAGTGGCTCAGGCGATGGCTGCAATGCCGTTCTTGGCGGCGAGGGTGAGCAGTTTGGCGGCTGGTCCACGTGGCTGCTTTTCGCCACGCTCCCACTTGCTGACGACCCCAGTGGTCACATTCAGATGAGCCGCGAAGACGGCCTGGCTCACCGCCGCTTTGGCGCGGATGCGGCGAATGGCGGCCGGAGAGAGTTCCATGACCGGAGTGAGACAGGCACGGTCGAATTCGCGCATGGTCTTGCTATCAATCGCGCCGGCCTGGTGCAGGTCAGACATGCTTTCGTGCAGCGCCGCGAGCGCTTCGCTCTTGTATGCTTTTGCCATATTACGGTCCCTTCTTTGCTGGAGCGATCTCCGAGAGTAGTTTCTGTTTCACGATCGCCGCGATCTCGTCTTCACTCAGGCCGAGGTAGATTGCAGCGGCCTTGCGATAGGCGCGCAGTTCATCGGGCCTGATGTTCGCCTGATCCTTCTTTTCGAAGCCAAACATAAGGACGGCACGCTGGCCGACCTTCATGGCGATCAAGGCCCTGGCTCCTCCGCTCGAACCCTCTCCTTGCCGGGCAAGCCGAAACTTGAAGAGTCCACCGCCCAGGTCCGCATCCCAGGCTCCGTTCACGGTCTCCCATAGTGCTTCGTCGCCGACGCCGAAACGGCGCGCAAAGCGCATGAAAGGCTTGGACGCAAAGACCCGCAGCTTGCCGGGAGGGTTCGCCTTCATGTGGACATTATAGCTCTTAGAGCCATAGATAGCAAGCGACTGAGAAGAGGAAAACCTATCAGCCTGTGGTGAAAGTCGAAATCCATCCCTTAGGGGCTAAAGCCCGCGTTCATTTTGCTGCGTTTGCGGCACGACTGAAGTCGTGCCCTTTCGAAGCATGAAGAGCAAGCGCAGGTCCTTCGACTCCGTCGCCGCGGCGACCTGCGCTTCGGTCGCTCAGGATGACAAGCGAGAGTGAATGGGCACGGATTCACAGCCCCAGCTTGGCCCACAGCGCATCCACGCGGGCTTTGGTGGCGTGGTCCATCTCGATCATGGCCGGCCAGGGGCGCTCGAAGCCTTCGGCCTTCCATTTGCGCGTGGCGTCGATGCCCATCTTCGATCCGTAGTTGGGCAGGCGCGAGGCATGGTCGAGCGAGTCCACGGGCCCCAGCGTGAACTGAATGTCGCGCTCGGGATCGATGTTATTGGTCATGCGCAGCACCACCTCGGCAACGTCCTGCACGTCGCAGTCCTCGTCCACCACCACGATGCACTTGGTGAACATGGCCTGGCCCAGCCCCCAGATAGCGCTCATCACCTTGCGCGCCTGGCCGGAATAACTCTTGCGGATCGAAACCAGCATCAAGTTATGAAAGACACCCTCGACGGGCAGATGAATATCCACGATTTCGGGGATGGTCATCTTGATGGCGGGCAGAAAGATGCGCTCCACGGCCTTGCCCATCCAGGCGTCCTCCATGGGCGGCTTGCCCACGATGGTGGCGGCGTAGATGGGGTCGCGGCGATGGGTGATGCAGGTGAGGTGGAAGACCGGGTAGAGGTCGGTGAGGGTGTAGAAGCCGGTGTGGTCGCCGAAGGGGCCTTCGGCGCGCAGCTCGCCCAGCTCGACGTAGCCTTCAAGGACGATCTCGGCGTGGGCCGGGACTTCGAGATCGACCGTCTCGCACTTGACGATCTCGACCGGCTTGCCGCGCAGGAAGCCGGCGATCATGAACTCTTCGACTTCGGGCGGCGCGGGGACGATGGCGGCGAAGGTGGTGACGGGGTCGGTGCCGATGGCCACCGCAACCTCGAGCCGCGAGCCTTTCAGATTGCCCAGAGCCACCTGCGGCATTCCGCCGATGGGACCGTCGGGGATACTGACCGCGCCGCCGGCCGACTCCGCCATGGCCGCGACCATTGCATGGAGCGGACTCTCGGTCGAGTGCTCAACTGCCTGGCGGCGCAGTACCTCGCGATAGTGCTCCGCGGCTACCTTCTGCCGCTGCCAGTGCATGCCGGTGGTCTGGCCGTCGTAAACCTGCATCCGGTACATGCCGATGTTGCGCTTGCCGGTGCGCGGGTCGCGGGTATGCACGCAGGGCAGGGTGATGAAGCGCCCGCCGTCGTGCGGCCAGCACTTGAGGATGGGGAAGTAGTTCAAGTCGAAATTGTCGCGACGAACGACCTCCTTGCAGCGGGCCTCCTTGGCGCTCAAGGTTTTGGGGAATGCGCTGGTGAGCGCGCCCAACTGCGGCAGCATCTTGAGCTTGTCGAAAAAGCCTTCGGGCGCCTTCACGTTCATCAGGCCCCGGATGCGCTCGGCAATCTCGTCCAGCCTGCCGACGCCGAGGGCCAGCGCCATGCGCCGCTCGCTGCCGAACTGGTTGATGAGCACTTTATGGCCGGGATGGCCCTTGACGTTTTCAAAGAGCAGCGCCGGGCCTCCGGGAGCGTACTTTGCGGGTGCGGCGGAGTTGGCGGGGGCGGCGGTGCGGGCTCTTGCGCCGATCTTGGAGACGCGGTCGGTGATCTCGGTGATTTCCAGCTCCGGCGAAACTTCTTCACCGATTCGCCGGAGTTCGCCAGCGTTCTCCAGTGCTTTGATCCAATCGCGCAAGTCGTCGTAGGCCAAGGTTGCACTCCCGTGCGGCAGGCGCCGCTCTCAACCCTCAAGCTTAACGGTTCTTGGCGGGTTCATGCAGGATTCGGCAAGGGCACCGCGTCCATGGGGAATCCCAGGCGCTTCCACTCATCGTAGCCGCCGCGCAGGGGACGGACGCGCTCAATGCCCAGCTTGTGCAGGGTCATAGCGGTTTTGGCGGCCGTGGCCTCGCTGGGGCAGGCGCAGAAGAGCACAATGTCGCGGTCGCGAGGAATCTCGCGGTGACGCTCGGCGAGGGAGTCCGGCGAGAAGAGGATTGCGCCCGGCAGCGTAAATGGGTCCGGCAGCAGCTCCAGCGGGTGGCGCAGGTCTACGATGTAGACCGGCTCGCCGGCGTCGAGCTGGCGCTTCAGTTCTTCCGGCTCCAGGCGGGCGGCGACGAGCTTCTTGAGGATCATGCGACGGCGGACGACGCGGCCCACAAAGAATCCGAGAACGCCCAGCACCAGCAGCGCCGCCGAGAAGCGGCCCGCCCAGTTCAGCAAGCTGGGATTGCGCTGCAGCAGGTCGCCGCAGAAGCGGCCCGCAGCGAGCAGCGCTCCGACCCAAAGCGCGGAACCGATGCCGTCGAAGAGCAGGAACGGCGCGAAGGCCATTCCGTTTTGGCCTGCAACCGGCGGGGCCAGGGTCGCGAGGCCGGGCACGAACTTGGCAATCACCAGCGTGACGGCGCGGCGGCGGCCAAAGGAGTTCTGCGTGCGGCGGACGCAGGTGGTTGGCTCCAGCGAGAGCTTGCACAGGATGCGCAGCACGTGATGGCCGTAGCGGCGGCCGATGAGGAACCAGGCGCTGTCTGCCGTGAGCGCCGCGGCCAGCCCGGCGGCGAGCGCCAGCGGAAAGCTGAGTTCGCGCTGAGCGGAGAGCGCGCCGGCGGCCAGCAAGATCGGCGTCGCGGGCAGCGGGATTCCCAGTTGCTCCACCAGAACCCAGGCGAATAGCAAGATGTAGCCGTACGTGAGCAGAATGTGTTCCGGCAAAGCCATAGGGAGGATCCTGTCTTTGCGTGCGGGGAATCGGACCGCCCTATCTCTCCGTCCGGCCAAAGGCGGGCGAGAGACTGGGGGTCTCATCCTATCGGATGATTCAGGAGCGAAATCGCTTCATGGGACGAGGGCAATGACTGGCAATCGGCCAAAAGAAGGCCGCCCGCAGGCGGTCTCCTTTATGGTTTCGTCAAGCTGGGAAGAGCGCGCTCTACGGCTGGCTCTGCAAACCGGAGGCAGGCAACGCAACGGAAGCTTGCGCGGGATTCTTCTCCGCGAAGTAGTTGCGGTCCCAAAGGTTCTTGTAGAACTCGCCTGTCAATTCTGCCGCGTGGGGCCCGAAGGTGGCCCGGCCGCCTTCGAGGAAGAAGACGGTCACCAGGCTGCCCTGGGGCGAGTCGGAATAAGAGGCGAACCAGCCGAAGCGGGTTCCCTTGTCCGAGCAGGTTCCGGTCTTGCCGAATACCGGCAGTTCATGGAAGTTGGCGCGCAGGCTGCGCGCGGTTCCGTACTCCACCGCGCCGGCCATGCCGTCCCGCAGTTCGGGAACGTACCTGGCGATATCCAGGGTGCGCTTGATCTTCGGCTCCAGGGCCGCGGCTTCCTCAGGGGTGGTGGGGTGCTGGAGGTAATAGAGGGTTCCGCCGTTGGCCAGCGCAGCCACGTAAGCGCCCAGTTGCAGGGGGGTGAGCGAGACGCCCTGGCCGAAGCTGCACATGCGGGCCACGCCGCCCTCAGAGGCGGGCAGCTCTGTGTCGGGATAGACGCCCAGTTGTTCGCCGTCGATGTGGTAGCCGGCCAACTCGCCCAGCCCGAACTGGTTGGCGTAGTAGCGCACGCGGTCAAAGCCCAGTTCGCGGCCCAGTTCCTCAAAGTAGAGGTTGTTGCTCTTGGCCAGCGCGTCGGTCATGTTCATGTGGAAGCCGCCCAACTCCACCGGCGTGTCGCGGGTTACCAGGCCCTCGGCCAGCGCCGCCATAGCCACGGTGATCTTGATGGTCGAGCAGGGCTCGGCTCCGGGCGAGAGCGCCAGCTTCTGGTTGACCATGGCCAGGATGCGGCCATTGGATGGGTCGATGACCACGGCGGTGCCGTTCATGTCGCCCAGCGCATCGATTACCGCCTGACGGACCACCGGATCCTCGCCGGCCGTAACGTCGCCGGCAAAGATGTCTCCGCTGGCAAAGGAGCTGGCGGTAAACCGCTCGTAGAAACGATGATGGCGGCGAGACGTGATGGCCACCCTGCGCGCGCCGGCTCTCGCCTGACCTCTGGGGGTCAACCGGGCCTGCTGGCGGGAGGTCGCACTGTGGGATGCGGCCTGCGTGGCTGAAGGCTTGGCTCCGCGCGCAGCGTAATGATGAGTGCCGCCGCGGCGGGACTCGGTCAGATGAGGCTCCGCGGCCCTGGCACGGCGCAGCGTGTGCTGGGCATCCAGCGCCCACGCGCCAGCGGCGCCCATGCCGAAGCCGGCAAAGACCAGTGCCGGAATCCATCCAAATGCCCAAACGCGTGACAGCTTCATCCGGTCAACATCCTCTCCACCAAGGACTTCGTGCCGCGCGCTCGCCCGTAGGCGGTGCACTTAGTATTTATCGGCCTTTCCGCGGCCGCTTTCAGCCTTCCTCGGGGATTTCGGCTACTGTATTCCAGCTTCTCCGGCCCCGAATGTGATTCCAATCACCGTTTACTGCTAACCATTTATTATCTTCACAATAGCCAGCAGGACGGCAATGCCTCTTTGATGTTAAGCCGAGCCCAGAAGTTGCTGAGATGTATTGCACTATACAGCCATGGCGCTCGATTCCCTAATGAAATCGCCCTCCTAGAACTGCAATCGGCGCATGAATGTGGGAGTTTCCAACTCCCGAAACGACTCCTCGTCGGGATCGGTGAAGAGCACGACAGCCGGCTGAGCGCGGTACTCTTCCGCGGCAGAGGGCGCCCGCAGGCCGCTGCCGAATTCCGAGGCAAAGTCCCTGGGCAACGGCGTGTAGGACGGTTCTTCGTCGATCTCGATGAAGTGCGGCCCGGCCTCCCCGGCCTCGGGTTCCTGCTTCGAGTCGCGTTCCGTCACCGGCTCCACGACGTTGAGCCTGGGCTCCGCAAGGCCAGCGGATTCCGCGGCCAGGGCTTCCGCCGAGAAGAAGCACGGATGGCAAACCGACATCGCCCGCTCGGTCTCTTCCTTTTCCTTTTCTTCTTCTTCCTGGCTCAGAAAGCGTGTTGAAACGGGTGCTGGAGCGGGCTCGCGCATCCAGTTTTCCGGCGCCACAATGGGCACTGAAACCACCGGCGCGTCTTCAACATTCAACATGCGCGCGCGCCGCTCCGGCATCTGGTCGCGGAAGCCGGTGGCGATCACGGTGATCTTGACCTCGTCGCCCATCCTTTCGTCCTGAACGGCGCCGAAGATGATGTTGGCGTCCTCATGCGCGGCGGACTGGATCAAAGACGATGCCTCATTGACCTCAGAGAGCTTGAGCGAGCTGGAGCCGGTGATGTTGATGAGGATGCCGCGCGCGCCGTCGATGGCGCCGGCCTCGAGCAGCGGCGAAGCCATGGCCGCCTGGGCCGCTTCAATGGCGCGATTGGAGCCCGTGCGAACCGCCGTGCCCATGACCGCGTGGCCCATGCCGGCCATGGTGGTCTTCACATCGGCAAAGTCGCGGTTGATGATGCCGGGGATGGTGATGATGTCGCTGATCCCCTGGACGCCCTGGCGGAGCACGTCGTCGGCGATGCGGAAGCTCTCAAAGAAGCCCGCGTCCTTGGCCACGGCGAGCAGCTTCTCGTTGGGGATGACGATCATGGTGTCAACGCTTTCGAGCAGTTCCTTCATGCCGCGATCGGCCTGCATCAGGCGGCGCTTGCCCTCGAAGCCGAAGGGGCGGGTAATCACAGCCACGGTGAGGATGCCCATCTCGCTGGCCAGGGAGGCAATGACCGGCGCCGCGCCGGTACCGGTTCCTCCGCCCAGGCCGGCGGTGACAAAGACCATGTCGGCGCCTTCCAGGGCCTCGATGATCTTGTCCGAGTCTTCGAGGGCGGCGCGCCGGCCCACGTCGGGGTTGGCACCCGCGCCCAGCCCGGCGGTGAGCCGGACACCGAGCTGGAGTTTGACCGGAGCCTGCGACAACTTGAGCGCCTGCACGTCGGTGTTGGCGGCAATAAACTCCACGCCCTCCATGTGGGCCTGGATCATGCGGTTGACAGCGTTGCCGCCGCCTCCACCCACGCCAATCACCTTGATGCGGGCGCCACGCAAGGGCTGTTCGTGATATTGAATGCGCATCTCTCCGGCTTCACTCTTCTGCTGTTCCATTTGTTCCATAGCGGCTTCAGTCTCCTGATTCATGGCTCTACTCCCGGACCCGGTTGCTGGTTGAAGGCTAAAAACTGGCTGCGAAGATGGCGCGCAGCTTGGAGCGCAAGCTGTTGTTTTCGGCCGCGCGCGTTATTCGCGTGCGGTGGGCATAGAGCAACATGCCGATGGCGGTTGAGAAACTTGGATGGACAAGCTCGCCGGGCATCTGCGAAAGCCGCACCGGCAGTCCCGTCCGCGCCGGAACCCGCAACTGGCTCTCGGTTACGTCCAACATGCCGGGCAACATGGCGCCGCCGCCGGTGAGCACGCAACCGGCTCCAAGCGCCTCGATCACTCCACCCTTGCGCAGGCTTTCCTTGACAAAGTAGAGCAACTCGCGGGCGCGCGGCTCCAGTATCTCGGCAATCATGCGCAATGGCAGGGTGCGTGGGTGCGGGTTGGCGATCTCGATCGAAGCCTCCTCGGGCACGGCGGTCACCACGGCGTGGCCGTACTGGCGCTTGAGTTCCTCGGCCTGGGCCACGGGCATTTGCAGGCCCACGGCCAGGTCGTTGGTAAAGTGCGCCCCGCCGATGGGGACTGAGCCGGTATGGGCCACCGCGCCTTCAAAGAAGACCACCATGTCGCTGGAGTGGGCGCCAATATCCAGCAGGCACACGCCCAGTTCCCGCTCGTCGGCGGAAAGCGTGGCCTCGGCGGAGGCGATGGACTCTAGCACAGCCTCCGATACCTCGAGCCCCGCCCGGTTGGCGCAGGTGACCGTGCTTTGCAGCGCGCTGCCGGAACAGGTGGCGATGTGCAGATCCACCTCCAGGCGCGCGCCCACCATGCCCACGGGATCGAAGATGCCCGGCTGCTCGTCGAGGATGAACTGGCGCGGCAGCAGGTGGAGAATCTCGCGATCCGGAGGCCGCTCGACGGCCCGCGCCCGCTCGACGGCGGTGCGCACGTCCTCGCGCGTGATCTCCCTCATGCGGTTGCCCAGCTCGAAGCCGCCGTTGGTGTTGAGCCCGCGGGTATGGGGCCCGCCCACCCCGACCGCGCACTCGTCGATGTTGGCCCGCGCCACCCGCTCTGCCTGTTCGCTGGCCGCCTTTACCGCCTTGGCCGCCGGACCAAGTTCGGCGATCAGCCCCTTGCGCATCCCGGCCGATTCCACCACGCCGTGCCCGCGATAGCGCATCGCGCCGTCGTTCAAGTCCGCCGCCAGCACCCGGGTGTGCGCGCTGCCGATATCCAGCACCACGATCAGGTTGTCCTGCTTCTGGCTCATTGCGCTCACTCCCCCTCTGGCACAGCCGAGGCTGGGCGGGTTGGGGGGACAGGCTTGCGCTTGCTCCCGTTCAGCGCGGCGCGTTGCGCTACCGCGCGCTTCTTCCTGTCGCTTGCCGCCTTGTCTTTCGCAGAAGAGTTCCTGGATGCCGGGCTTTTCGCCGCGTTGCCGCTCGCGGCGGCATCCCTTGCGGTCGTGTCTTTTGCCGCGGCGCCAGCAGAGTCGACGGGGGCTTTAGCATCCGAGGTTTGGCTTTCGGCCGATCCGGCCGCGGCTTGCCCGTTGTCCGCAAGCTGTCCGGCCGGGGGCTTGCCGCCGCTCACGTCCGATGCGGTCCCGGCGCCGGCCACGGCTTCGACGGCGTTCGTGCCGCGGGCCATCTCCAGCACCACCTGCTGGTCGTAGCGCAAATCCACCGCGGCCAGCTTCGGATACTGCTGCCGCCATTCGGCGATGTGCGCCTTGTAGCGCTGGTAGCGCTCCAGGAACCGGTCTTCGCCAAAATGAGCCAGAATGTCGGCGCCCTGCTCGGGCATGTAGACGCGCGCATCCTCGGGATCGGTCAGGTCGATCTCGGAAATCTGCTCGGAGATGCGCTGGCCGTTGGAGTCCAGCTCGGCCAGGAGGCGCTGATACAACGCCATCCGCGCCTTGCGCGAAGGCAATGGGTCGCGGGGGTCGATGCCCGTGAGCACGGGGAACGAATAATGATGCTGGACCATGGTCGAGGCCGGCATGGCGAGCAGAACGCCGCTCGCGTCCACCAGGCCGATCTGCTGGCCGTGGCGCGTGAAGGCCACTGGCTGGCGCTCCACCACATCGACGCGAATCCGGTCCGGGAGCAGCCGCATCACGGTCGCCCGCTCCACCCAGGGAATCTCTTCCAGTTGCCTGCGCCGCTCGGCCAGATCGATATAGAAGATGTTCCGCCCAATGTCTTCGCCGAAGACCGGCAGCATTTCGGCGCGGGTCACCTGGGTAAGCCCGGTGGCCTCTATGTTGCCAGTCCCCGCAATGCGGAAGCGCGCATCGCCGTCCATGTAAGTCTTGAGATAAAAGCCGCCCATGGCCAGGCCGCCCAGCACGAGGAGTACGCACACCGTGAGAAACAAGCGCCCCATGCGGCTCGCGGGCTTCCACCAGCGGCCCCGCGGCTCGCCGGAGCGCTGCCCGCCAAGGCCCGCTCCATCCAGGGGCGCGGAGTCGTCGCTGTCGGGATCCGGCATCTCCAGCGGCATGCCCGGTCCGCCGCGGCGGACGTGCCCGGTTGGGAGCACACCCTGCTGCACGCGCCGGAAGCGAGGCTCCACCGCGGCCTCATCGTTCCAGGCAAAGGGGCGGGTTGAGTTGTCGATCGGTTTCATCACGCCCGAGCAAGGTCGTGAGAATCGCCAGGCTTCACTATACCCCGCGGCCCGTCGGCTTTTTTCCGCAAGAAGCCGCGGGGGAACCTGTGCCGTTACGGGCAGCTTCGTTTTGGTCGTCAACCGGCTTCGCCAACTCGCGAGGAATGAAGCTCTGGGTGGCAGGCGGCCCGGTCATTTACCCATAAAGAGCCCCTTGAGCCTTGAGAATCTGTGCCCCGTTCATCGCGGTTCTATCGCGATGAGCGGGAGTCTTAGGATCGGAAGGGCTATGATCGAGGCAGGCGGCCCGGTCATCTACCCATAAAGAGCCCCTTGAGCCTTGAGAATCTGTGCACCGTTCATCGCAGTTCTATCGCGATGAGCAGGTGTCTTAGGATCGGAAGGGCTATGATCGAGCCATGCCGTACGGTCTGAAACGGTTCCAGAAAGCAGAAGCACTCCACTTCATCACTTTCAGTTGCTTTCACCGTCTCCCGTTTCTCGAAGCATCGGAGCCCAAAGATACGGTCGAGGCTGTTCTGGAAGTGACTCGCGCGCGTCATCAGGCGAGGATCTACGCCTACGTTCTGATGCCCGAGCACGTCCATTTTCTTATCAACGAGCCGCCATCGATCCTCGTGGCCCAGTTTCTCAAGGCCGTCAAGCAGATCACTTCGCGCAGGCTGCGAGGCCAGCACGAGAAGTTCTGGCAGGAACGTTATTTTGACAGCAATATTCACGGCGAGGCAGCTCGCTCCGAAGTGATTCGCTACATTCATCGGAATCCGGTGAAACGCGGATTGGCTGCATCTCCCGGCGACTACCAATGGAGCAGTTTCAACCACTGCGCGACCGGCGTTCGAGGAGCAGTTGAAATCGAGTCGGAGTGGACAGCTAGACTTCGCGGCCCACTCATCGCGATAAAACTGCGATGAATGGGGCACAGCTTTCGATCCCTGTTAATGATGGAAGGAGGTAGAACCGATGCCTGGGCCACTTGACGATTCCGCGCACGCCGGATTACGGTTCTGAAACCCCGGGGAGAATCACCCCCCCACCGGATCTACCTCTTCAGTCCCAGCGCCTCCACTACCTGTTCATCCACGCGCGCCGGCTGGGCGTCTTCTTTCCACACCACCCCGAAGCCGCCCCGGTAATCCCACATGGCCCAGCCGATCCCGTCGGCCTCGAGCGCCGTCCGCACATCCCGAATCCAGTTCATCCGTGACTGCGCTTCGGTGTACTCCCGGTAAGCCCCGAACTCGTT
>JBEKPA010000030.1:0-19468 GCA_049521195.1 Occallatibacter sp. | reverse complement strand
CCACTGCCTGGATTATGACGTAAGACACTCATACTACATGTCTTATAGCCCTTTACAACAGCCGCGCATCTTCCAATTAGTGAACAAAAAGCCCCGGAAAACCGCGGATTTCGGTCACAGAACAGCGCTTTTTTGCATGAATCCGAGCGAAAAACATGGCGATCCTGAACAGCGCGTCGCCTCCGGACCCGTCGCCAAGCGGGGCGTGGCGGAAGAGGGGTAAGCTATTCTCAAGCGGAGGCATGGATGCGGCTATTGCGTTACTGCGTGGCGGTTAGCCTGGATGGGTTCATTGCCGGACCCAACGGCGAATATGACTGGATTCTGCACGATCCGGCGATCGATTTTGCCGCCATGTTTGCGCGCTACGACATCTTGCTGATGGGGCGGCGAACGTTTGAGGTTGCCAGGGTGAGGGCGGCTCAGTGGCCGGATCTTGGCCACCGCTGGATCGTCGCATCGCGCACGCTGAAGCCCGAAGACCACCCCGGCGTCACCATTCTGAGCAGCGGAGTTGAGGACGCGGTGGCCGCATTGAAGGCGCAGCCGGGCAAGGACATTTGGCTCTGCGGCGGCGGCGTGCTCTTTCGCAGCCTGCTCGATGCCGGACTCGTGGACACGGTTGAGATCTCACTGATGCCGGTGCTGCTGGGGAGCGGCACGCCGCTGCTGCCGGAGGGACGCCGCCGGAGCATTCATCTTGAGGTGAGCAAGGCATTGCCAAGCGGCATTCTGATGCTTTCCTATTCTATTGTTCCGCAACCGGCGGCAGGTTGAGCTGCTTTCGCTTCCCCCCAGCCACAATCACCTATCGCCCCGTTGTGAGGAGGATACCCTTTTCAGGTTCATTTGTTCCTGGGCGTGAGTAGTTGTTGCAAGCCCTGTTCAACTGCACTACACTGTGTCCATCCAAACGGAGCCTCTCTTTCGGACCATTCACCCCCATTGGTTCTGACGGACTCAGGAAGGTACTCATGTCGAGAGGGATTTTGAGGACTTGCTTTCTCACGGGTTGTTTCTTGCTGGCCTCTCTTTCAGCGACAGCTCAAGAGGTCATTCACGCGCTGGTCGGGACTGTAGATTCTATAAATTCGAGTGCAAAGACGATTGCGATTAAAATCGACGACGGCCGCGAAGTTAACTTCAAAGATATGGCGAATTCCCATCGCAAGATACTCTTCGACAAGAGTATCCGCACCGATGCCGCCGCTGCCGGCGATTTCGAGAAGAGCGGCGAACACGTGATCGTCTACTACCTCGGCTTCGGCGAGTTGCGCTCCATCGTTGCATTGCGAAGCCTGGGGCCGGGACCGTTTACCAAGAGCGCCGGAACAGTCGTCAGTTTCAACAAGAAGGAGCGTTCGCTCTCCATCGCAGACCAATCCGGGAAAGCGGAGCCGTTCGGAATCGCTTCAGATTCGGTGGCGGATACGGAGATGGGTGCCGTGGGAGGATTGGAGTTTCGACCCGCCAAGGGCGATCCTGTGCAAGTCACCTCGGCGATGGTGAATGGGAATAAGACAGCGCTGTTCATCGCTACGGTGCCTGTCAACTGAACCGACCTCGAAGTTCGCTGTTGCTGAAGCATTCAGGGTGATCGCAGGCCTGCCGGGCAATGCCTTCGCATGCCAGCGGCCGCGCGGCGCGGCAATTCTTCCAATCGTGAGCGGAATTGCTCACATAATTCTGCAATCGCGGCGCATCATGAGTGAGAAGGTAACGCCTTATACGCTTACTCTCCCGCGATCCGGTTACAATAGCGGTAGACAGGGTGGGAGCGTTGCCACTCTCTGAGGATCTTCCCCCGAATGGCATCAGTCCTTACTCCGCCCTCTTCTGAATTCGCCGCCGCAACTTCAAGCCTGCCGATTCCGGCAGTTCCCTGTTCTCCCGCCTCCGCGGCAATTCATGCGGCGCCGGCGCGGCAAGAGATTCGCATGGGACGCGCCGCATCGGTGGGCGCGGGCATCAACTGGCTGACGCTGACGGTGATCGCCGCATTTCACGTGGGTGCGCTGGCGGCGCTGTTCTTCTTCAGTTGGCAGCGGCTGGCGGTAATGGCGGCGCTGTACGTCCTGGCCATCAATGTCGGCATCGGCATGTGCTACCACCGGCTGCTTACCCATCGCGGTTACCAGGTTCCCAAGGGGCTGGAATACGGGATGGCCATCTGCGCCACGCTGGCGCTGGAAGGCGGACCGATCTTCTGGGTGGCCACCCATCGCGTCCATCACCAGTTGAGCGACCGGGAGGGTGATCCGCACACGCCCCGCGAGGGCGGATTCTGGGCGCATACGGGTTGGCTCCTCTGGGGCAACGCGCTGCACGCGCAAACTGAAGTGCTGGCGCGCTACGTTCCTGACCTGGAGCGGGACCGCTTCTTTATCTGGCTGAGCAAGTATCATTGGATTCCCCTCGTCGCCAGCGGCGCGCTGCTGTTTGGCGGCGGCTGGCTCACCGGCGGCCCAACGAACGCCGTCGGCATGCTGCTGTGGGGAGCTTTCATGCGCGTGACTGTGGGCCTGCACGCGACCTGGTTCGTGAACTCCGCAACTCACCTGTGGGGTAGCCGCCGTTTTGAAACCCGCGACGACTCGCGCAACAACTGGTGGGTCGCCCTGCTGAGCGGCGGCGAGGGTTGGCACAACAACCACCATGCTCACCCCGTCAGCGCCCGCCACGGCCTCGCCTGGTATGAGATCGACCCCAACTACTGGGGCATTTGGATGCTTTCGAAACTCGGCCTCGCCAAGAAGGTCCGCGTGGCCAAGTTCGACCCCGCCAACCCCAAGCCGGCGGGAGTATAGAACACCTCGCCGGCCATCGCGCTGGAGCGGCTGAAAGCCCGCAAACAGCGGGAAGCCGGCCCTCCGGCCCAAGGCGGTCTGCCGGGGCTACCGCTCGTGCTTCTTCCAATGAAGCATGTGGTGGTCGTCCACGGTAATCTTCGCGGGCAGGACCAGGCCGCAGGTCTTGCAGATCAGAACGTCCCTGCCGATCTCCCAATGGGTGCAGTCCTTGCACTTGCAAACCAGAAGCTCGATCTCCTTTTTGCCGCTCATTTACAACCTCCTGAATTCTTCTTTTACTTCGCGCACGAAATCGGTGAACCGGGCCGTGGTGATGATGTTCGGCTGCCAGCACAAATCGCGGTCAATCAGATTGTACTGCTTTACGATGCGGGAACCGGGAAGAGCGTTTCCATCCGCGCCGGGGACGCGGCCCATGAGCCAGAGATGGTCGGCCACCGAGCACGCGGCGGTTACGTCGTGGGTCACCACGATAATGGTATTCAGATCGTCCATGTCGGCGACCTTGGCGATCAGCTCGCAGGTCTTCTCCAGCATGATCAGGTCGAGGCCCGAAAACGGCTCGTCCATGAGTAGAAAGTGCTCGCTGCACAGTATCTGCTGGATGATGGCGCATCTTTGCCGCTGCCCGCCCGATAACTGAGCTGGATATAGGTTGTACTTGTCTTGCAGGCCAAACTCTCTCAGAAACTCCATTACCTTGTCGCGGGCGGCGCCAGCGTCCTTTTCCTTCTTCCTTGCGCCCAGCATCAGGTTTCCAAGCACCGTCCGATGCTCGAAGAGCGGATAACTCTGAGCGACCACCCCGACCTCGCCGGCTATCACCGGGCGATCGAAGCCGTTGACCGAAACCCGGCCCGACGTGGGCGGCAACAGCCCCGCGACGATGCGGAAGAGCGTGGTCTTGCCGCAGCCGGAGGGGCCGAGAATGCCCACCACCTGCCCCTGCACCTTGCCCGGCACGATGATGTCGCGAACCTCCGCGGTAACTCCGCTCAGCACGGGACGGCCATCGTACTCGAGACACACATTGTCGATCTTCAAAAGAGTCTTGCCGAGGCTATACGTGGGGGCGGCCATTAGTTTCGCTCCAGCGTCAGCGCCGCATACGGGCAAAGCAGGTTCTTGGCCAAGCCGATGCCGTAATCCTGAAGCAGGCCCAGCATGAGGATGGTCAACTGAATGGCAAAGACCGCGGCCAGCCGGAAGTGGTGATTCTGGTCGAGCAGGACGGTTCCCACGCCGCCCTCGGAGCGGACAATGCCTTCCACCATGGTCAGCATCATCCAGCCCATCGCCGCATTCTGGCGGAGAACGTCGAAGACCTGGTCGATCTGGCCCAGAACGATCACCTCCCAAACCACGCGCCACTCGCCCATGCGCAGCGTGCGCGCCAGGTCGAACATCTCTTTCGGGACGCCGTTGATGACATCGGCCATTCCGGTTACGAAAAACACCGAAACGGAAAAAACCAGCAGCGACAGCTTCAGTTCATGGCCGCTCCTGGCCATCAGCGTGAAGAAGAAAGTCAAGCCGACCAGCGACAGAAAGCGCAGCTTGCTGAGCAAGGCGACGATGGGACGGAAGAAGGGCATCACCGTCGCATAGGCCAGCAGCAGCGAAACGACGGTGGAGACCGCGATAGCCTGGAGGTTGAGATAGAAGCTCGTAATCAGTTCCGCTCCCAGACCCTGCTCCCACAAGTCTCCAAAGGCATTCAGAACTTCGCCGGGCTTGGGCAGCAGCACGAACGGACTGAAGAACCATAACAAGATTACGATGACGACCTGAACGGCAACCAGGGCGCGCACGGCGTTCTTGTTCAGAACCGCATTCGGTGAAAAAACAGCGATAGCATGATTCATGACTTATACTTGAATGGAAGGATTCGGGGAGGCTTGCGCCTCCCCGGTTGCGACTGAGACTACTGGCCGATCTGAGTTATTTCGACGCGCCGGTTGAGCGCCTTGCCTCCGGCGGTCGCATTCGAGGCAATGGGATCCTGCGAACCGTGTCCGGCCACCGATTTGAAGCGCGAGTCCGGGAAGCTCAATGGAGCTACCTTTTGGAAGTAGCTCTTCACGGCCTGCGCCCGCTTTTCGCTCAACGGTATATTGACCGCGTCGCTACCGGCATTGTCGGTGTAGCCGTCGATCTCCAGCGCCAACTGCGAGTTAATGGCCAGCGAATCCTTCAACTCGTTCAGCGTGGGCAGACTGTCGGGCAGGGGCTGATCGGAACCCGACGCAAAGTTGATGTAAACCGCCTTGTGGCCCAGCACGGTGCCAGTTTGGGCTTCCTTGGCGTAATCCACCGTCTCCGCGCTCGCTCCCTGCACTCCGCTGGTATTCAGCAGCGCCTGCGCGCTGAAGATGAATGAAGTATCGACCGCATCCTTGTAGGGCGGAATGGGATTGTCCTTGAAGAGCTGCGGATAATTCATGGTGGCGATCTTGCCGAAGGTCTCGTAAGTGGCGCGCATATTGTTGTTATGCTTGCCATCGAGGCCGAAGTAATTGACGTCGTCCTCCAGATTGAAGACCGCCGAACCACCCAGCATCTGGCCCGAGTTGGGATCGCGGAAGCCGCCGTAATACTTGTACCAGTAATCGCCGTTCTGATCGTTGTAGAGTTTCGCCGAGATAGCGCCCGCGCTGCGGCGAACGGCATCGAAGGCCTTCACCTGGTCGGCGGCCTGAAAGCTCGCGGCCAGCAGCCCGGAAACTTCGTCGCGATTGTCGTTGAAAAACTTCTTGATGCCCAGAATCACCGCGGGCATCTGCGAAGCATACTCGTGAGAGGAGATGATTTTGGTTGTGCCGGGGCGGCCATGCACGGCCTGTTCGTCTCCGGGGGTCCAGGTAACAACGCCGTCGGGGCAGACATTCTTGGTTTCGCCCGTCGCGCGTCCATCCCTCACCACCTTGCGGTCTTCGCAGCGATTGGGGATGAATACATCGGTCACGGCCTTGATGTAGTCCTCGTCCGGGGCCGAGATCCAGTTCACCGCATCCGGGTCGTAGGTCTTCAGGTCCGGGTTGTTCTTGAGGCCGTTCGATCCCAGGTAGTTAAGAGCGATGTTCCAGTCGCCATCGCGGATGACGCCGACGATGGTCTTGCCCTTCATGCTCTGCGGATTCGACTTCCACTCGGCCGGGCCGAGCAGCGCATCCTCGCCATTGGACCGGCCCACCGCGCCGATGATGACCGCCTGGTACTCCGGCCCCAGCTTCTTCAGTTGCGGATTCAGATCGGCCAGCCACTGGCCGCCGCTGTCGCCCATCACCACAATTGCTTCAGCGCCCGAGGAACAGGTCTTCTCGCCGTCGTGGAGCTGCTTGGCGCAGGCCAGAAGGTCGGCCTTCATCTGCGAGTTCGAATCTTCGCGATGCAGGGTCAGGTTCACGCCGTACTTCTCCATCAGCGAGCCCTTGGTGGTATCCGGGCCGCCGTTGGCGTAGATCAGCGCGTACATCGCGTTCCACTCCCAAACGTCGAATTGCATGTGCGTCGCCGCGACGTTGGCCGGAGCGGCAGAAGGGTAGGGCATCGCCTGCACGTTGGCCACCTGCGCCTCCTCTTGAGGCGGAAGGGTCACGCGCGAGGCAACGATCGACTTCATGATGCCGGGGGTTGGAATCAAACCATGCTGCATGGCGGCGCGCAGCCCGAATACCACTCCAACACCCACAATCAGAATCAGGACAAACTTCGCTTGCGGCTTCAAACGCGGCATTTCTTTCTTCCCTTCAATGAATTCGCAAAATGTTGCTTACTTGAACATGTTGTCGTAATCGCTGGCGCTCTTGGCGCTGGACGCGGCTACGCTGGCAAGGGTTGTGGGCATCTTTACCGGCTCCGGCGCTTCCATCCCCGGAATGTGAATCAAGTCCGCCCCGGTGGACTGGTTGCCTGAGGTCAGCAGCTTCTGGTTGAACTCGGCAAACTTGGCAGCCGCCTCGTCCGCGGCCGCGCCGGATTCGATCTGATCGTCGGTCAGCAGCTTATCCGTATAGCGGGAGAACTCGCGAATCTCGCCCAGCGTGCGGGAGGTATCGTCTTCGAGATAGTCGAGGGCCATATCGACCATCTTCAACTGATCGGGATTGCCGCGCAGCAACTGCTGGCCCATGCCGAGAGTTGCTTTGGCGTCGAGAATCATCTTGCGCTGCTCGGCCAGGAAGTTGACCTTGTTCTCCGTCCGCTGAATCTTGCTGTCGGAGATCTGCGACCAGTGCTGGAAGGTCTTGAGCATCTTCGAGGTCTGATCTTCAAGCGCCTGAAGCTGCTTGACGCCTTGCATCAGCATCCCGGCCTGCTCCAGGAAGGTCTGGCGCTCCAACTGGAGCCGTTCCTTCTCCATCGGGTCGCTGGCGGCATTGGCCATCTGCTCGGCCTTGGCGGCCTTGTGGCCGAGGCCGTTGATCTCGTCGGACTTGGCGGCAATGCTGCGCTGAAGCCTTTCGTCGCTTCCGGCAAAGCGCTGCAGCGTCTGGTCGAGGTTGTACTTGGCCTTCTTCATGTCGTCCAGGTTGTTGCGGAGAATGCCGATCGGATCGGTTTCCACCACCCACGAGGCGAAAAACCGCACAGTGTTCTGAAAGAGATTCGAGACCGCCGTGCGGAAGGTGGGATTGAAGACCAGCCACAGAATCGCGATCAGGATCGCGGCCAGGACGACCATGTGGAGCGTGTCGGTCAGCAGCGTGATCAGGAACGGCAGGATGGCGTAAAAGCCCCAGGCGCCGGCAATAATCAGGGCCGCTAGCACCACCATGCCGAAGGGGCCCTCGGGGCGCTTCCAAAACGACTTCGGAGTGTAATTCTGAATGTTCTGCGTAAAGTTGGGAGTTACTGGCGAAATGCCCATGAGAGTCTCTTATCCTTTCAGCAGCGAGGCGTAGAGCGCCCGCTGCTGTTCGAGTTCACTGCCGCGGCGCTGCACGGCCGCCTCGAACTGGCTCTGCGCATGAGTAGCTTTTCCCTGCGCATCCACCAATTCATTTGACAACCGGGCCAACTCTTGCTGAAGCTCCGTAATTTGTTCGGTGATCTTCTGAATCTGGTCCTGCCGGCCCGCAACCTCGCGAGCCGCAAACTGCTGCGACTTTCCGCCGAAGGCGTCTTTTTCCTGCTGAAGTTTCGCCTTCAGCGTGTCGAAGGTTCCCAGTATTCCGTCTTCCGTCAATCCGGCCTGGGCCGTGGCCTGAATCACGGCGGTCTTGAACTTCACGTTCGACGGCATGACGGTGTCCGGGATGGCTTTGAGAGGATCGAGAAACTTGTGGATCGTCGCGGCGGCGGGCGTGCCCTCGAAGTCGGTCTTGGTCAGCAGCGTCTGGTAAACCGCGTCGTTATCCGGCACCACTCCCGCGTCGATCGGAAGTGCATAAGAAATAGGAGAATCCGCGCCTGCAACCGGAGCCGCCAAAGGCGCGGAAAACGCGGGGGCGGAAAACGGGGGTGACGAAAACGCGGGCGCGGCGGGCGCCGGTGTGTGCTTGTCCGGCGGCGCCGGTTCGTCTTCAAAGGCCACTTCCTTCAGAGCGTCGAGAAATCCGTGTTTGCCAGTCATAACCCTCCCCACACAATCTCAATTGCCGATAGCCGTTTGGAAACCTGCGGACGTTGCGACAAGGATATACTCGCCCGGTCGCTGGCCGCAAGAGAATAAGCGCAAACGCGGGCCGCGCCGATGCACTTGACCGCTTGCGCGCCGGATGCCCAGGCAAAACGCGTCGGAATCCCGGTAGTCGAGAACTGCCTTGGATTCACCCGCCGCCGCGACGCCGCCTCCGGATCGTTCCGGGGCCGAGTTTTCATCGCATCCGCGAGGTGGTTTGGGATTCCCAAAACCGCGGCAATCGCGTCCGTTCCTGCTTTCCATGCGTAATGCAATACGCATTTTCATGCCGCGTTGTTCCCCAGGGCCTCCGCTGCTCATGCCCGGGCAAGCCAATGAAGCATCCAAGAGCCGCCCGATCGCTAGGGTTAAGTTGATAGGTTTGTGTTAGTTTCGCGGCCATAATTGCCGATTGCAATATGAGCTTCATCCCGCGCCGGGTGTAAGAATGTCTGGCCTGCCGCTCCTCTGGTATACTTTCGGCCATGGAAAACCGTACTTTCAGCGATGTGGGCGGAACGCCCGGCGGCCTCGGCCATTTTGCATTGGGCTTCGTCATGGCCTGTATCGGCGGATACCTGCTGGTCAACCAGGTTACGGTGGTGGGTTCTTACTGGAACTTCTGGGGAGGAAACTCCTTCGGCATCACTCTTTTGCCGATGCTTTTCGGCATTGGCCTGCTTTTCTGGCGCGGCCGAAGCATCCTCGGATGGATTCTTACCATCGCCGGCGCGCTGTTCATCTTTGCGGGCGTCCTGGCCAACATGCACATCTTCTTCCGGCCATTGAGCCTATTCAATACCATTGTTATGCTCGTGCTGCTGGCTGGAGGCCTCGGCTTGATCGCGCGCGGCCTGCAGCCGCGTGGCAAGCAATCCGGCGACTAAGAGCTTATCCGTAAATTGCGAATTCTGTAGCGCCGCTCTCCAGAGCGGCTGTCGTGCATCCGTCGCGGCGGACAGACCTGCACCAACCACCCCCGGCGGCTTGGAAGCCGCCAGTACAGCCGGTCTGGAGACCGGCGCTACAATTTGCGGATAGGTTCTAACTCCCACGCCGCCTGTGCAAGCTCAGCCAGCGGATAGCTCAGCATCCCTTCGCCGGCCGCCGAGTCGCTATTGCTGATTCTGTTTGCCCTTTTCCCCGGCTTCCTTTGCTGCCTGTTTCTCGGTTGCGTCCAGCGCGCGTGCCTGGGCATCGAGACCGTGGGTCGGATCCCTGTGGAGGAGCTTGCGCGAGATATCCGGCCAGAACTCCTGGAAGATGGAGCCCGCGCCGCCCTCAGCGGTTACGGTCAATCCATTGGTGAAGGTCTGGCCAATGCCGGAGCTGCCGGAGGGGTAATAGAGATTGGAGATGGCGCCGGAAATGATATTGCCCCCGACATTGGAGTAGTTGGGCTCCCACTTGCCGGTGTTGTCGTGCTTGCAGATCACGTTGGTAGCCAGGGCATAGAGTATCCGGTGTGTTGTGGTTCCGTGGCCCAGGCGGAAGTAGCGTGGATCCTGATGCAGTATGGAAGGCAGAATGCCGTTGCCGATCATGCTTCCGTCGAAGGCGTCAAGATAGGCTGCGCCCGATCTCCTTCCATAGCCCTCGATGCCCCAGCCGAATCCGGTATCGTCGTCCAGGGCTTCGTGGTAGCCGGCCACCAGGAATGCTGCCGCGAAGGCCACAGGATCGGTGGCCGAGCGAAAGGCAAGGCGCATCTTCTGGCCCGCGCTCAGCGAGACGGCATCGCTACGGTAGGAGATGTTGAAGGCAGGCACAAT
Organism: Occallatibacter sp.; assembly: GCA_049521195.1. Lineage (GTDB taxonomy): Bacteria > Acidobacteriota > Terriglobia > Terriglobales > Acidobacteriaceae > Telmatobacter. Next base: position 9,263 of record JBEKPA010000030.1, on the reverse strand, counting down.
ACCGACTACCCGCTGCTTCTCCTGCTCCTTTATTTGCTCATCGGCCTTCTCGTGCTGGCTTTTCTCCGCGGCAGGCTGCTGAGGAGCTTTTTGAGAGCTGGAATTGCCCTGCGCGGCGGGGCTTGGGGCCGGCGGTTGCGGGCTCTGGCTTTGCCCGGCCGGAGTCTCCTGGCCAAGGGGCTCGACCGCGGCAAGCGCGATTTGCGGCTGCGGCGCTTCAGGGAGCTCTGCGGCGGCGCTTGCGATCGGGCCGGTGTCCGGTTCCTGTGAAAAAAGATGAGGGGGCAGCGCCAAAAGAGCGATGCCGGCAAGAAATGTGGCAGGGAAAAGAGAAGAACCTAAGCGCATCCAATCACCAGTGGCAGGGCAGCGCCCGCGAGGACCACTCACCTCAAGAGAAGGCGAACGGCGCCGAGGGGCGTCACCTACGAGGCTAAATCACCCCGCCGGAAGCATGCGTCGAAGTTCCGCGACAGGGGCTACGTTTCATTGCGGGCACACGGTGCCTCTTGGTTAGACGCAATTCCACGCTCCGCGGACGCAGGGAAATCCCCGTGCGCAGCCCCCGGCAATCCAGCGCGGGAGCCGCGCACGGCCTCTATTGGACCGCCTGGCGGCTCTTGATCTCGTTCAGGAGCACCTCGACCTTGTCCTTGCTTTCGAGGGCCTGGAAGCGGTCTTCGAGGGTATCGGCAAGCAGCACTTCGCTGGCAGCCGCATTCTCAGCAGCCTTGATGCGGACGCGGCTCCGCAACCGGCCCATGGCGTTGTCCTGGCCGGCGCCAACGGCCTGGCGGGCGTGCGTGGCCCGGCCCACGACCTTGGCGCGGCGATGCTCGGCCACCAGCATCTCGCAGTGAGCGCGAGTTTCATTCAGCTTCTGGTCCAGCTTGTGCAGGGCCTCGCGCAGGTTGTCGGCCTCGTGCTTCTGGTCCTCGGCCTGGCTGGTAAAGCCCTTGACCAGCTCGTCGTGGCTTAGGGCGCGTTCAAGGGCGGAGCGCGCCATGTCGTCCTGGCCTTTTCCGACGGCCAGTTCGGCCTTGCGCCGCCACTCCGCCGCCAGCTCCGCGTGCTCGGCGCGCTTCTTGTCGAGCAGATGCTGGTCGGCGATGGCGATGGCCACCTGCGTCTTGACCTGGAGCAACTGGTTTTCCATGTCCAGGACGATCTGTTTCAACAGCAGCTCCGGATCTTCGGCCTTCTCGACCATCTCGTTGAGATTCGCGCGGAGCAGGGTGCTAACTCTCTCCAACAGTGCCATAACGTCCTCCTTGTTTCAGCTATCGGCCATTAGCTTCTAGCTGCTAGCTAATCGCTGCATTGATTTCTCTTATGTGCGGGTGCCCCACCCTCGTCGTCCGCCGCGGCGGATTCTTGCGGCTAGGGTGGGAGACCACGCTACTTACCCTCCGGATTCTCCTCCGCCGGCCTTGCCTTGATGGCCTTCACGTTGGCCATGAGCTGCTTGATGTCCATGCCGCTGAGAGCCTCAAAGAGCGCCGGAACCTGCGCGGCTATGCGCGTCATGTCGCCGGTGATCTTGTGGGCTCCGGCGGCGTCGTCGTTGCCCGTTGAAACGATGGTGATCTTGTCCACCTTGCTGAGCGGCTCGGCCATGGCGCGGACCACGTCGGCCATGTTGGTGAGCAGCTTGTCCACCACGGCGGCCTGGTTCCACTCCTGGTAGGCCTCGGCCTTTACGCTCATGGCCTTGGCTTCCGCCTCGCCCTTCTGGAAGATGATGCTGGCCTCGGCCTCGCCCTGGGCGCGGATGGCGGATGCGCGGCCCTCGGCCTCGACGGTCAGGCGCGACTTCTCCGCGTTGGCCAGGTTCTCAATGCGCTGCCGCTCGATTTCGGAGGCCTTGAGGACGGTGGCGATGAGCTGCTTTTCGTTGCGCAGGATTTCCGCTTCCTGAACCTTGATCTGGCCTTCTTTTTCGACCTGTTGCACCTTCACCTGCTCGGCGGTCACCTGCTGCAGCATGACGTTGGTCTGGAGTTCGTAAGCCTTGTCGGCCGTGGCCTGCTGGCGGCGGCTCTGCTCGGCGTATTGCGCCTTCTTGATCTCCAGGTCGCGCTGCGCCTCGGCCTGGCGGGTTTGCGAGGCGGTCTCGGCAATGACGCGCTCCTGATCGGCCTGCGCCTTGGCCACGGCGGATTCGCGCAGCGCGGTGGCCCGCCGGATGGCGGTGTCGCGCTCGGCCTCGGCCGTGGCCATCTCCGCGTCGCGCTTGATGCGCGCTACGTCGGGGCGGCCCATGTTGGAGATGTACTCGTTCTTGTCGCGGACTTCCTTGATGGTGAAGGAGATCACCTCCAGCCCCATCTTGCTCATATCTCCCGCGCAGGTGGCGCGCATCCGCTCACCCACCATCTCCGGCTCTTTGACGATCTGCTCGACGGTCAACTGGCCGATGATGCCGCGCAGGTGGCCTTCCATGACCAGGCGGATCAGTCCCTCGCGCTGTGCCGGTGTTTTGGTAAGGAACTGCTCGGCTGCGGTGAGGATGGAGGCCTGGTCGCTGCGCACCTTGATCTGCGCCACCGCCTCGACGGTGACCGCGACGCCCTGCTTGGTGTAGAGATCCTGTTGCGGCGCCACGTCGAAGCTCATCAGCTCCAGGCTCAGCTCACGGCAGTTCTCCACCATGGGAAAGATCACCGTGCCGTGGCCCTTGACGACTCGCGGGCCGCGGAATCCGTAGACAATCAAGGCCTCGTTGGGCCCGGCCTTGCGGTACAGCGTGGTCAGCAGGCCCATCAGGAGGATGAGCGCCAGGAAACTGAATCCAATGATCAGGGCAGTCATTCCATTGATTCCATTCATGAAATCGTTCATTTCGATCCCGGCCCTTTCGCCCGGGAGGTGAGGGTTGATGGTTTTACCGCTTGGAGCCGGCGTTGCGGCCGCCCTTGGGAAACATCTTGGCCAGCAATCCCAGCAGGAAGATGCCCACCAGGATTGCCATATCGGTTATCAGCACGGTGGTGTCGGTCATGTGATTCCCGGTCCTTTCCACCGGGAGGGGGTTGTTGAGGACTAGGGACTAAGGGACTAGGGACTGGAAAATGGATATCCATGCCCCGCGGTCCGAAATGTCAAAGCAATCAACCATGCCTAGCCCCTTAGTCCCTAGTCCCTTAGTCCCTGTTTCTCATCCATCTCCGGATAATCTTCCCAGCGCCGGACGTAGGCGATTCCTCCTTCGTAGCGGGCGACGTAGACCTCTTCGTCGTTCTGAAGCGGCGCGCCGTCCTCGGAGCGCGCCGGGGCGGAGCGGAGCGCGCCCAGTTGCTCGTAGACAATCTCTCCGGTTCCGGCAGCCCGGATGGAAGCCGAAACCCGGCCCACCACGCCCACGACTGGCGTTTCGTCCGCAGTGAGGTCATGCTCGTGGGGCAGCATAACCCTGGTCAGGAACAGGAAGATGATCGCTCCGCCGGCCACGCCGCAGACGCCCGCCAATACCAGCACGATCCCGGCCACAAAGCCGCCATAGCGCGTCAGCAGGTAGCCGCCCGCTCCAAACCAGCAGAGAAAGATCATGATGGAAAAGGCGTTCCACCAGGGAACGGTAGCGCCTGCCTGCGGCGACCCGGCGCCCGCTTGTGGAAGATGGGCAGCGTGCGGGACTCCGTGCGGAATGTGCGCGGCCGTCGGAAGATGCACCGCATGGGGCAGGTGGAAATGCCAGCCGATGTGGCCCATGCCACCCAGCAGCGAAAGTGCGCTCAGAGCCAGTCCAAGAACAAAACAAACGAGATAGAAGGATTCCCAGGTCATTTTCGCGCTCCCTGCCTCCGTACTACAGGCTTGCGTGCGCCGGATTGCCGGGCTTTGGTTTGCCGCGGACTCGCTGGTTGCGCCGCGGGTTCAAGTTTGGGGCGAAGCACTTCAGTGAGGCGCGGCGTCAGCCCCGGCGTCTCCAGAATGGCTTCCAGCAGCAGCAGGCACTCGCGCGAGTGCTCGTTGCGGGCTAGGGTGAGCAGGGCGTGCATCAACTCCGGATCGCGGCGGAAGCGCTCCGCGCCCGAGACGAGCCACAGGTCGAGCTTGTCTTCGACGTTGCGCAGTTCGCTTTGCAGCTCGGGGTGGTAGCCCTCGGGATCGTCCACCAGGTAGCCGGGATGAACCTTGAAGAACGCGGCCAGTATCTGCCGCGTGGTATTGGTCAGGTGGGGGCGGGCGCCGCTCTCGATCTGCGAGAGGTAGCTCTGGCTCAGCCTGGAGCCGGTTTCAGCCTCCAGGGCTCGAACCATCTCCTGCTGGCTCAGGTCGCGGTCCAGGCCGCGCAGGCTGCCCTCAACCTCGCGCAGGTAGCGGATTTTCTCGCCCAGCTTCATAAGAGCGGCTCACAGCGAACGGCAGACAGCCTCTCTGCCGGCGTTAGTGGACTTGCCTGCGATGGTATCGCCATTGGTGCCGAACCAATATCGCAGCTCAGATCGCAATATGCAATAACACTATCGCAATCCGTAATAAAATGCAAGAGGATTTGAAAAATTATTTTTGTGCTGGTTTCTTGCTCGGTTTTTTCATTGGATTCCGACCGCCGGAATTGTGTAGAGTGGCCTCACATTGCGCTCACGAGGAGGTCGCTTCGATGCCCCATCCGGTTGTACATTTCGAGATTCTCGGTCGTGACCAGAAGCTGCTGGAAGAGTTCTACAAGGACGTTTTCAACTGGCAAATCGACCCCGTCATGGAGGGCTATTCGCTCGTCAAGCCCGGCTCCGGCATCAACGGCGGCATCGGCGCCATGGGCGAAGGCCGCGTGCATGTGACGTTTTATGTTGCGGTTGCGGACGTGGCCGCCGCGCTCGAGCTGATCGAAAGCAAGGGCGGGCAAAAGGCCTTCGGACCGCATCCCATCCCCGACGGCGGCATCATCGCCGGCTTCCTCGATCCCGAGGGGCATCTGATCGGATTGGTGCAGGGGCCGCCTGGGATGTAGACAACTTTTTCCCGGCTGAATCGGCTCCGGATAGCCTCCGGTTCAACGGCTCGACTGGACGCATTTTCCGCGCGTCGCCGTCCCGCCACGCGCGTTCTTCCCGCCATGCGAGACACTACCCCGGCTTGTGACACTTGGCGCAGGCGCGCCTTCCGCGCTGGCCGACAATAGATGCGTACGGTCCGCCGGCCATCCGCTGCGCCGGCCAGGAGAAGGTATTCATGAGCGATCTTGCCCCGCTGGCTGAAGGCGTTGCCGTCGATCCGCTGGTCGGCCATCCCGCCGACTACCACGTCTTTAACCAGTTCATCGAGCGCTGCAAAAATCTGCCGGCCATCTCCACGGCGGTGGTCTGGCCGCTGTCGGACGTGGCCCTGCGGGGATCCGTCGAGGCCGCGGTCGAGGGCCTGATCGAGCCTACGCTGATCGGCGACGAAGCCGCCATAAGGGCGCTGGCCGCCAATTTGAGCCTGGACATCGGCGCCTACCCCATCCTCAACGCCGAAACGGAGGCCAGGGCCGCCGAGTTGGGCGTGGCCATGTGCCGCTCCGGCAATGCACTGGCCATGATGAAGGGCAGCCTGCACACCGACGAGCTGATGAAGGTGGCCATGAACCGCGATACCGGGTTGCGCACCAATCGCCGCATCTCCCACGTCTTCATCATGGATACGCCGGCCTACGCGCGCACCCTGCTCATCACCGATGCCGCCATCAACATCACCCCCGAGCTTGAAGACAAGGTTCACATTGTGCAGAACGCCATCGATCTGGCCCGTGCCCTGGGCATTCCCGAGCCCAAGGTGGCGCTGCTGTCGGCTATCGAGACGGTCAACCCCAAGATCAGGTCCACGCTGGACGCGGCCGCCCTGTGCAAGATGGCCGAACGCGGCCAGATCACCGGCGGCATCCTCGACGGGCCGCTGGCATTCGATACCGCCGTCAGCGTGAAAGCCGCCGCCATCAAGGGGCTGGTTTCACCGGTGACCGGCCAGGCCGACATTCTGGTCGTCCCCGACCTCGAAAGCGGCAACATGCTGGCCAAGCAACTGGAATACCTGGGCGGCGCGCAACTGGCAGGCATCGTCCTCGGCGCCCGTGTGCCTGCCATTCTCACCAGCCGCGCGGATTCGGCGGAGACCCGCCTCACCAGTTGCGCCGTCGCCGTGCTGCTGCACTATGACGCCCATCCGCTGGAGAAGATTTAAGGGCGGATTCCTGGAAGTGGCGAGTCCGTCCAGAAAATCGCGACGGTAGAGACCTGGCGAGGCTTTTTAGGCAATGCTCGCGCAATGAGTCGATTCATCCAAATGGTGTCTAAGTAGTTATACCCCGGGGCTGGGCTGCCCCGGCGCGTCGTACGTGTCCAGCAGCCGCCCGCCCGGCGCGTAGATGTTGGTGTGCGCCCACCGGTCCGCGCCATTCATCGCACACCTTAGCAAGAGACAAATTCACTTCTCGACTGCCCAGCCATACACGGGTGCGACGTTCTTGAACTTCCTAGTCGCTTTGCCGGTGTGGATATCAACTGCATAGATGTCGAAGGTGTCCCAATCTGGGTTCCGCGACTTATTAAACAGAATCGTTCTGGAATCGGGGGACCAAACGGGCTGTAGATTCGGTACAACGTCTGAATGGAAGTCCATGAGGATCCGAGGGTGCGTGCCAACAGGGCTCATCAACCTAACCTGATTATCGCCGACCGAGTAATACCGCCCAGCATAAAAATCGGAACTCTGATGTCTATCTGATTCTTCGATATAACCCACATACGCGATCCACTCCCCTGAAGGAGACCACGATGGAGCCATACCGAGACCGATGCGCGAAATCTCGCCTGAATCGAGATTGGCGGTGTATATGGCGCGGACAGACGATAACGGCGAGTGACCGGGCGGCTCCATGTCAAAGGCCAAGTGATGGCTATCCGGCGACCAACTGAGGCCAAAAGGAAGGTCGGGTGACTCCGAAATCACCTTCACCTTCCCTGTCCGGAGATCGAGGACGCGAAGACGGAATTGCGGACGGTCATAGGCGTGGAGCTGCGGATTGCGTGTAACAGACGCCAACATCGATCCATCCGGGGAGATGGCAACCGTTCCCTCGATAGTGCCATGTTCCGGGTTAAGCTCCGAATGCTCAGTCCACTTGCCCTCCTTCAGACAATACGTGCTCACCGTGCAGCACGATAATTCCGCGGTTTCGCCTGCAACGAGGCTAGGCGCGGCTACGATGCTTCCATCAACTGAGATACTAGGGAACGCATGGCTGTCGTTCCAATACTGCAGCATCAGTGTTTTGTTGGCAGAAGTCAGTAAAATTCGATCGGGTAGATACCCCTCAACCAACAAAACTGCCCCCGGTATGCGCGGCAGTTCATGGCTCTTTGTCTTTGCCAAATTCTCCGACGAAATGCTGAGAGCTACAACTAGTAAAAAGGCAGAGATAGCTATTTGTCTCATGATCGACTCACCCTTACGGACGTCTGAACCGGAATCTCCTTTTTGGGAACCGATTTGTCTGAATTGTACCGCTCCCGAGTGGAATCGCAAGGCCACAGTTGCATTTGCAGTCGAAAACCCGAGCGATTTCGTGCCGTTCTAGTCTCGCCCACGTTATCGAAGTCGTCCCTCGCCGATTTCTCCGACACCTCTCCCTCCTCCTTGGTTCTCAACGGTTCGATCCGCCTGGTTTGCCGCCAGTCGTTTAGTTTGCCGGAAGCGGCAACAACGCGATTCTGCGCAACATCTCCGAGAACCGTGTTCTCGTCAAATGTCCCTCGGCCAGCATCAGCCAGTAATACCGCGCATGCTTCACCAGCCGACCGCCGGTCTTCACCACCCGCTGCTGCAAACTGGTCAGCGACCAGTCTGCGATGCCTGTCGGCAGAGTCAACCGGCGCCACAGATTCCCCAGGTTGTAGGCCAGAATGCTGAGCCACAACCGGACTTCGCTGTTCCTTAATCGGTGACAGGTTAGCCGCGTCATCTTTACCGCCTGCTTACCCTCCTTGAGCCGTTGCTCCCCCTACCCGCTGTCATTCTGAGCGAAGGTCGCCGCGGCGACCGCGTCGAAGAACCTGCTTCTTGCTACTTTGCGGCTGAGGTCGGACCGGCGCTTATTCAATTCTTGGACCGCCGCTCTCCGCTCTGCGAAACTGAAGACGTGCGCAGCCCATTGCCAGCCCTCATCTTCGACCTGGATGGCACCCTCACCGACTCGAAGCCCGGCATCCTCGGCTGCCTGAGCAAGGTGATCGCCGCCCGCAAGATAGACCCGCAGGGTCCGCTGGACCGCTTCGTCGGTCCGCCGATTGAAGAGTGGGCCGCCGCGCTGCTGCCGGCAGCAAGCGAAGAGGATCGAGCCTCCCTGGCGCGCGACTACCGCGCCTGCTACGACCGCGAAGGCTGGAAGAACAACTCCGTCTTTGCCGGGGTGCGCGAGATGCTGACCGAGCTTCGCCGCCAGGGGTTTCCGCTCTACGTCTGCACCTCGAAAGGGCGGCACTTTGCCGTGCGCATACTGGACCGATTCGAGCTGACTCCCCTGTTCACGGCTATCTACGGCGACAAAGCCGAGTTTGCCAGCCATAGCAAGGTGGACTTGCTTGCCAGCCTGCTCGGCGAGTCTTCGCTCCAGAGCGATTCGACCTGGATGATCGGCGACCGCGTCTTCGACTTCCAGGCAGCCCGAGCCAACCATATCCGCTGCCTGGCCGCCGGATGGGGCTATGGTTCGCCCGCGGAGTATGCTTTGGCGGACGCCGTCGCCGCCGCTCCGCAAGATGTGCCCGCCCTCGTGCTGCGCGGAATCCGCCTATAGCGGCTCTGCTCTATTTGGTCGAGAATCCCCGACGCTTTTCGGCAAAGGAGAGTTTCTGTGCGTCAAGCCGCGCATGTACGCGGCGGTTCCGCACTGATCCCGGCGTGGAGCGGCGGAGAGTGTTTGTTGCCGGACCGCGAACCCGCGCCGGAGTTCTTTGGCAAGCCGCATACAGCGGAGGCCGCGCCGCGTTGCAATCAGCTCTCGATATAGTCCCAGAAGGCGTCGGCCAGTTCGGCGCCGAGTTCGTTTGTCATGCGGCGGGCGGCGCGCTCCACCTCTTCCATGAGGCCGTGCAGGTAATCTCGGGAGCGGGAGATAGCCACCACGCCGATGGTCGCCGATTGCCACGTGACCGCTTCGTCCATCTCGGCCACCGAGACGTTGAAGCTCTGCTTCAACTGATCCTTGAGCGAGCGGACCACCTGCCGCCGGTCCTTGAGCGACTGGGCGTGCTCAATGCGGATTTCGAGGGTCAGTTGGG
>JBEKPA010000029.1:0-19986 GCA_049521195.1 Occallatibacter sp. | reverse complement strand
GAAGCCCCACCCTCGTAAAGTTGCTCGAAGGCTCCCATCGCCGCCGCATACAGCTTTTCCGCGTTGGCCAGCACACGCTTCTCCGTCTCCAGAGCCTCGTCCTCGCCAGCCACAAGATGAGCCGAAGCGATCTCCTTTTGCTGGTAGCTCCACAGGTCCACCATGCGCAGCCGGTCCTGCTCGCCCTCGACCATCGCATCGAGCTTTGCCGCAGCCGAGCGCCAGCGCGCGTAGGCCTCGCCCACCGCCTCGGTCGAAAGCCCGCCAAAGCGGTCGAGCAGGATGCGCTGCTGCGCCTGGTCGAAGCTCGCCAGGTTCTCGCTCTGCGCATGAACCAGCGCCAGCTCCGGCGCCAAGAGCTTGAGCACGGCCACGGTGGCCGGCTGGTTGTTCACAAAGACGCGCCCCTTGCCCGTGGCCAGAATCTCCCGGCGCAGAATGATCTCGCTGCCGTCCGCGTCGATGCCGTTCTCTTCGAGGATGGTCTCGGCCCCGGCGGTGGACTCGAAGACGCACGCGACTACTGCCTTGTCTGCGCCGTGGCGCACCACCTCCGCCGACGCCTTGCCGCCCATCAGCAGGGCCAGCGCATCCACCAGAATCGACTTGCCCGCGCCCGTCTCGCCGGTCAGCAGGTTCAGCCCTGGGCCAAAAGCGGCGATGGCGTGATCGATGACGGCGTAGTTTTCCGCGCGCAATTCAACGAGCATTCTTGGCGAACCCCTTGGAACTGAATCAATAACTGTGACAATACTAGGCGAGCGCATCGCCAGGGGCAATCCGAGCGCGGCTCTGAGCGGCCTCCGTGCCCCTGCCCATCGGCGCTCGAAGCCTCCCCCCGCACCACGTCGATCACTTGGAAGCCGCCATCCCCTCTGATACCGTTGAAGATGAGGTGAATGCCGATTCTTACCGCTGCCTTGCTCTTCCTGGCCCAGGCTGACATTGGCCCCGCCGCTCCCGACGTAACGCCGTCTCCGGGGCCCGGCGCGCTCGTCGAACTGCTCCACAACATCGGCCCCGTGGCCATGGCGGTGCTGGCGCTGCTGCTCATCGCCAGCCTCTACTCGTGGACCATCATCCTGAGCAAGGCCAGCAGCTTCCGCAAGGCCACCGAGCATAGCCGGCGATTCCTCCGCGGTTTCCGCACCGCGACTCGCCTGCAGGAGATCTCCGAGCTGGCCGCCAGCTGCAACGCCAGCCCCCTGGCCCAGGTCTTTGAAGATGTATACGAGACCTACAAACGCCAGACCGGAGGCTCGGGCCCGCCGCGCAACCTGATCCCGCTGGAACGTTCCGCGCTGACCGCGGCATCGGAGGCCGTCAGCCTTCTGGAACGCCGCATGACCTGGCTGGCCACCATCGCGTCCACCACGGTATACGTCGGCCTCTTTGGCACGGTGGTCGGCATCATCGACGCCTTCCACGGCCTGGGCACCGCAGGCGCGGCAACGCTGCGCGCCGTCGCCCCCGGCATCTCCGAGGCGCTCATCACCACCGCCGCCGGCCTCTTTGTGGCCATTCCAGCCCTGATCGCCTACAACCAGCTCACGGCGCGCATCAAGGTCTTTGCCACTGCCACCGACGACTTTTGCCGCGAACTTCTGAACTCGCTGGAAGAAATTCCCGTGCGCACGGCTCAGCCCGCGCGCGCCGCCAGCCCCGAACCACCCCGGGAGGTGGACCGTGGCCTTTACAAGTAGCAGCGGCCGGACACAATCCTCGCTGGCGGAGATCAATGTGACGCCGCTGGTGGACGTGGTCCTGGTGCTGCTCATCATCTTCATGATCTCCGCGCCGGTCTTGCAGTCCGGCATTGACGTCTCTGTGCCCAAGACCCGCACCGTCAAGGAGATCACCGAGCAGCGGCTGGTGCTTACCATTGATCGGAGCCAGCAGGTCTTCCTCGGCGACCGGCCCGTCAACATCCACGAACTGGCCCAGAAGCTCCAACAGCAAGGAGCCGATCCGGCGCATCAGGTGATCTATCTGCGCGCCGACGAGAATGTTCCCTTTGGCGCCTTCGCCAGCGTCATGGACGCCGTCAAGCAGGCCGGCATCACTAAAATCTCCATCGTCACCCAGCCGCTGGAAGCCAAGGCCTCCGCGGCCGGCGGAAGATAGTTCCCATGGAAACTCTGCTGGAGGGCGCGGAGCAACTCGAGCGGGAATTGACGCCGGACCCCATCGCCGCGCCGGCCGCGGGTTCGCTTGCGCTTCACGGCGCACTGTTCGCGGGACTCCTCCTCTACGGCTTTTTGAGTGGCTTCCTCCATCGCAACCCGTGGGGCAATCCGGGAGCGGGCGGCGCCATCCAGGTCAGCCTGGTCTCGAGCGCCATCCCGCTGCCCTCCGACCAGCCGCCCAACAACAACGTCCTCTCCACCGAGACCCCCAGCCAGGCCCCCGCCGAGCCCACCCCCAAGGCCAAGCAGGCAGTGGATGAAACCGCCATTCCCTTCTCAGGCAAGCAGGAGAAGCTCAAGCGGGAGAACGCGCGCAAGACCCAGCAACACCAGCCCCAGCCGGACAACCGTGCTCAGTTCGGCGAGCAGGCAGGCTCCATTCTGCCCCGCTCCACCATGGCCCAGCCTGGTTCGGCCAGCTCGCCGGTCAGCATCAGCAACGGCGACTTCGGCAGCCGCTTCGGCTGGTACGTCGAGATCATCAAGCGCAAGGTCAGCCAGAACTGGAACCGTTACGAGGTCGATCCGCACACCGCCAAAGGCGCGATGGCGGAGATCTACTTCCGGGTCAATCGCCAGGGCGCGCCATCCAACTTCAAAATCAATACAGCCAGCGGCAGCCCCACTCTCGACCGATCGTGCCTTTTGGCCACCCAGCGCGTCGATACCTTCGGTGACCTGCCCAGGGAATCCAACGATCAATGGCTCGACGTAACCTATGATTGTACGTATTGAGTCCGGGCGCAATCGATGCGCCGCGCCGTTCCCACTGGGCTTGCTAACCCTACCTCAGACGGTGGCGAGGTAGCGTTAACAGGCCCTAGCCACCCGGAAGGACCGATTAAACGCATGAAGACTCATCCCCCTCTTCTTCCCTTCTTCGCATCTCTCCTGGTTTGTTTTGCGGCGGCCGGACTGCCCGCCCAGGACTGGGTCCACACCGGCACGAACCTGGGCAACGACCGCATCCGCATCGCCGCCGCCGACTTCAAGCTGACCGGCGCCGATCCGCAGACCCCGGCCCTGAAGGCAGCCTTCGACGCCACGCTCTACAGCGACCTGGCCAACGCCGGCATCTTCGACCTGGTCTCGAAGAGCCTTGCGCCGCAATCCACGCCCGGATCGCCGCAGGAGATCAATCTCTCCGAGTGGTCAGCCGTCCCGGCCAACGCGGCCATGGTGGCCTTCGGCGCGCTCTCGGGCAACAATGGCCGCCTCATCGTCTACGGCTGGCTCTTCGACACGCGCAACACCGTCAGCCCCCAGGTTCTGGGCAAGCAGTACAACGAAGTTGCCAGCCAGGACTCGGCGCGGACCATTGCTCACCGGTTCGCCGACGAGATCATCCTGCGCCTCGGCGGAGGCATCAACGGCATTGCCGAAACCAAAATCTACTTCGTCAGCTCCCGCACCGGATCCAAAGAGATTTGGGCGATGGACTACGACGGCCAGAATCAACGCCAGATCACCCACCTGGGCACCATCTCGAATTCGCCCCGCGTCTCCCCGGACAACTCCCGCATCGCCTTTGCTTCCCTGGGTCACGACGGATGGGCCATCCGCATGTACTCCCTGGACCTGGGCCGCCTGGTCGCCTTTCCCGGCGGCACGGCGGGGGGAAGCAACTTCACGCCGGCCTGGTCCGCGGACGGCGCGAAGATTGCCTTCTCGTCCTCGCGCAGCGGCGATCCGGAGATTTGGGTCGCCGACCAGAGCGGCGGCAATTTGCGCAAGCTGACCGACTTCCGCGGTCCCGACGTCGCGCCTACATGGAACCCGCGCACCAACGCCCAACTGGCCTGGGTCAGCGGGCGCACCGGCCTGCCGCAAATCTACATCATGGATCAGGACGGATCGAGCGTCCAGCGCATAACCGACGGCGGCTATGCCGTCTCGCCCTCCTGGTCGCCCAACGGACAATTGCTGGCCTTCAGTTGGAATCGGAAATACGGCCCCGGCGATCCCGGCGGCGTTGACATCCATGTGATCGACATTGCCAGCAAGAACTATCTTCAGCTCACCCACGAATCGGGCAGCAACGACTATCCCTCATGGGCGCCCGACGGCCGGCACATCGTCTTCGAGCGGGCAATCGGGGGCCATCACGATATCTGGGTCATGCTGGCCGACGGCACGGGGCAGCATCAGCTCACCCAAACGGGCAACAACTTCATGCCCAACTGGAGCTGGAAGTGAAGTTAGTGTTCGCAAGGAAGGTACGCCGCGGCGCTTGTGCCTCACAGCTTGCCGATTCTCTCGACTATCATACTTACGTTGGCAAAGTTTCCCGCCGCTTGGCTTTGAAAGGTAATGGCGGATTGGCTCGCCGGCTCCGCATTTTGTTCCCCGGCCAGGATGGGGCGCCGGTCTTGAAGATTTGGCTTTCTGAGGGGGTTTGACCTAGAACCATAACATTCCAATTCGTCGTTTTCCGCATCTAAGTGTGTAAGGTTTGCGGCGGTGGCTGAGAGCGAAGATACAAAGACCCGGATCGCCAGGTCGACAATCCTGAGTTTTCGGAAGGAGTATTCCATTGAATCGACGGTTTCGCATTCTGGTATCAGTTGCCCTGTTAGTCGCCTTGGCTGCAGTTGCAGGTTGCAAGAAGAGCGCAGCGCCGCTTCCCGCGGCGGAGACGGCGCCGGGTGCGGCGGCGTCCGCGCCCACCGCACAAATTACTGCCACACCCACCGTGATTTCAGCCGGGGATCAGGTCCAGCTCGCCTGGCGCACCTCCGATGCCACCAGCGTCTCCATCGACGGCATCGGCGACGTGCCCACTACAGGCGTGAAGACAGTGACTCCAGCCGAATCGACAAGCTATCACCTGGTTGCCCGCGGCGCGGGCGGCTCGGCAGACGCCACAGCCCGCGTGACCGTGAACGAGTCGCCTGCCGTCGTGGTGCCCGTAACTGCCGTGAGCTCGGAACAGGAGTTCAAGGCCAACGTTCAGGACGCCTTCTTCGATTACGATGCCTACGATATCCGCAGCGACGCCCAGGACGTGCTCTCGCACGATGCTTCCTGGCTGGCCGCCCATCCGGAGATACGTATCGTCATCGGCGGCTATTGCGACGAGCGCGGCTCCAACGAGTACAACCTCGCCCTTGGCCAGAACCGCGCCGACGCCGCCAAGAATGCCCTGGTCACCGCCGGCGTGGCAGCAACTCGCATCCGCGTCATCAGCTTCGGCAAGGAGAAGCCCTTCTGCTCCGAGTCGACGGAAGAGTGCTGGCAACAGAATCGCCGCGCCGGATTCACCCTCGACCGCTAGGGTCTCTGACCGCGCGATTTCGTACGTTGGGGTTCGCGCTTTCCCACCCCGGCAACTGATCTCTGATCTCTGATCTCTGATCTCTGTTTTGATTGGTGAAATATGCTGAAGATACACAAACTTCGTATGCGTTTCGCCGCCGCGGCCATCCTGACAGCGGCCCTTTGCCCGCTTCCCGCGCACGCCGCCTCGAAAGAGATCGTCGAACTGCAAACTCAGGTGCAGCAACTGCTGGACATGGTGCAGCGTCTCCAGTCCACGCTCGACACGCGCCTCGGCGTGGTGCAGCACCTGGCCGAGCAGACTGCCGACGACGCCAACCGGATGACTGCCACCGTCAGCGCCCTGCAGCAGAAGATCAATGCGCAGAACGATGCGGGTAGCGCCAAGCTGGACACGCTCTCCGGCCAGGTCCAATCCCTGAACGACTCCGTGGACGAGTTGAAGTCCCGCATCGCCAAGCTGGATAAATCGGTCCAGGATATGCAGGCCCAGTTGCAGAGCGTCCAGAATCCGCCTCCCGGCGGAGCGCCCGCGGCATTAAATCCCGGCGCCGCCGCACCGCAGGAGGCCGCTCCCGGCGCGCCGGTTGCCGCGCCTCTGTCCGGCACGCCCGCGGGCAACCCGGCGCCGCCGCTCCAGGCGACCTTCCAGGCCGGCCTGCGCGACTACAACGCCGCACGCTACGACGTGGCCGCCAGCGAGTTTCAGGATGTGATTCACTACTATCCGCTCGATGAAATGGCCGGCTCAGCCGAGTTCTATCTCGGCGACATTGCCTACCGGCGGCTGAAGTTCAGTGAAGCGGTCAAGGACTTCAACGCCATCCTCGAAGGCTTCCCCGGCAGCCCCAAAGCTCCCGCCGCGCAACTCCGCAAGGGATTTGCGCTCTTGCAGATGAAGGACATGAGGGACGCGGGCGTCCACGAGTTGCGCCTGCTCATCCAACGGCATCCGCAGAGCCCTGAAGCGGCCCAGGCTCGCGCCAAGCTGGCCGGCCTCGGCGTCAAGAACGCGCCGGCGCCGGCGCGCTGAGAAGGCTTCAGCGCAGAGAGAGAGAAACCGGCGGAGGAAGCAACTAGCGCACGGCGCTCAGGTCCAGCTTGAGCAGTTTGGCGGGGTCAAGATAAGCGCCCTGCCAGCGAACGGCCCAGTGGAGGTGCGGCCCGGTAACTCGCCCGGTGGCCCCGCTCAGGCCCAGACGGTCGCCGGCAGCCAATCGCTGGCCCTCACCAACATCGATGCGGCTCAGGTGCAGGTAGAGCGTGAACAGGCCCAGACCGTGGTCGATGACCACGCAGTTGCCCTCGTAGTAGAGCGGTCGGGCCAGCACTACCACTCCGCCGTTGCTGGCCCGCACCGGCGTCCCCGCCGCGGCACGAAAGTCCATCCCTTTGTGAATGCTGGCCAGCTTGCCGTTGAAGGTGCGGCGGGTGCCGAAGCTGTCGGTGGGCGGAGCGGTCACCGGCGCGCGAAAGCTGGCCGACCATAGCGGCTCGGTTGCGCTGGCGGCGAAGACTTTGTCCTTGAGCGCCTGCTCGGCCTTGATCTGCTGAAGCGCGTCCGGACTCGGCTCAACGAACTTGGGCGAAACCGTAAGCGAGCCGGTGCGGTAATGGGCGGGATGGATTTCGATGGTGCGGGTCAGGTCGCGCGCGCCGCCCTCGGCAAGCCTGGCACTAATCCGTAAGGTGGAAGGGCCAGCCGACGTCTCGACATCGGCACCGGCCAGCGCATACCACGTCCGTCCGTCGCGCCCCCGAAAGAATTGAAGCTTGCGACCCAGCCACTCGCCGTCCACGCCGGCAGCATCGGCGGCCTGCACGCGGATCAGTTCCGGCGAACCGGCCACAACCACTGCGGGAGTAAGCGTAACGGCGGCGACCTGGGCACGTGCGGAAAGATCCCGCGCGGCAATCACGCAAAGAAGAAGGGTGGCGCCCCGCAAGATCGGATGGAGCATAGGCATTCGCATCCCCGATAGGATAGCGGAGAGGCCCGGACTCCCCGGACGAGCAAGATGCAATTTGCGACCCAGATTAGGCCGCGGCCATCAAACATACCTATGGCCTCCCCGGTTCTTTCCATTGTCAGCTTTGCGCGTCAAGTGCTGGTCATCGGAGTTGTGGCAGGCAGGCTCGCCGTCCCCGCGTTTGGTCAGCCCTCCCCGGACTCCAGCGCAGCCGTCTCGTCCGGCCTCAATCAGCCCGTCCTTGTTGAGCTGTTCACCTCGGAAGGTTGTTCCGACTGTCCCCCCGCCGACGCGCTGCTGGAGCGGCTTGACGCTACGCAGTTCGTTCCCGGCGCGCAGGCCATTGTGCTGAGCGAGCACGTCACCTACTGGAACCATCTTGGCTGGCGCGATCCCTTTTCGCTCGACGCGATGACCGAACGGCAAGAGCAATACGTGGCGCGCTTCGGGCTTGATTCGAGCTACACTCCGCAGATGGTGGTGGATGGCGCCGCGCAGTTCGTGGGCAGCGACTCCGCCAAGCTCAGCGCCGCCGTTGCCCGGGCCGCTGCCACCCCGAAGCTGAAGATTGCGATCGAAGATGCGCACTGGGCAGATGGCGCGCTTAACTTTTCAGTGCGCGCCGATAACAGCTCCGGCGCAACGCTCGTCGCGGCTCTGGCGCAGAATGCTACACGATCCGAGGTTGCCCGCGGAGAAAACGCCGGCCGGACCCTTCATCACGTCGCCGTTGTGCGAGTGATGAAGGAGTTTGGTTCCAAGGCTACCGACGGCAGACCGCTACGCCTGTTTGGCGCCGTTTCTTCCGGCACAGACAAATCCGGCAACGCGCTTCGGCTGGTCGTCTTTCTCACTGACCGCAAGACCGGCCATGTGGTGGCCGCCGCGGAGCAGATTCTGGGCCAATGAACTCCGGTGGGAGGTGCGCTACCGCGGATGCGCGGCCAGCCACGTGGCCACGCGCTCCTCCACGTCGGCCAGCTCATCGGCGGTGATGTGGGTTCCGATAATCTGCCGGTTGGCCGCGTACTTCTCCTGGTCCGGCCCCTTCACCGATGCGGCAAGGTCCAGCCAGTAGTAGGCTTCCACATCGCTGTGCGGAACGCCCTGGCCCATGGAGTAGAGCACGCCGAGCGTGGCCTGCGCGCCCGCGTCGCCCTGCTCGGCGGCCTTGCGATACCATTCCGCCGCCTGCGCCATATCGCGCTCGACGCCCTTGCCGTCGCGGTAGAGCGCGGCCAGGCGCAACTCGCCGGCGACGAAACCCTGATCGGCGGCTTTGCGGTACCATCCGGCGGCCTGCTTGTAGTCTTCGGCCAACTGCTTGGAGGTGCGCGCCTGCCCGTTGCCCGCCGCGTAGCTGTCGCCCACCAACACCTGCGAAGCTGCATCGCCGGCATTGGCCTTGGCCAGCAGGGCAGCGTCAATAGCAGGGGTCTGCGCACCCGTCCCTTGCGCAAGGGCAGGGATCGATGCCCACGCGAAAAGCATCACCAGAGCCAGTCGCTTCCATTCGATTCTCACGGGCGCCTCGATCCGCAATTCAAGACCCCAGACGATAACAGTCTACTCAGAGAACCGCGATGCAGGACGCCGAAAGGCAATTGAAGGCCGCTGCCACCTTCTCCTCTGTGCAAAAGCGGGCAACCAACCGCGTGTTTTCGTCTGTCGGCGACGCTTGGAGAACGCTAGAATTGTCCTATGACCGATCGCATGTCTTTCACCCTCGCCCAGGCCGACCCCGCTGTGGCTGCCGCAATTGACCACGAAACCCTCCGCCAGCACGAGGGGCTGGAGATGATTGCCAGCGAGAACTTCGTCTCCGAGGCTGTTCTTGAAGCGGCCGGTTCGATATTCACCAACAAGTACGCCGAGGGCTATCCCGGACGGCGCTACTACGGCGGCTGCGAGTACGCCGATGTGGTGGAGAACCTGGCCCGCGATCGCGCGTTGCAGCTCTTCGGCGGCGAGCATGTGAACGTGCAGCCGCACTCCGGTTCGCAGGCCAACGCTTCGGCCTATGCGGCGGTTTTGCAGGCCGGCGATACCATCCTGGGCCTGGACCTGGCGCACGGCGGCCACCTGACCCACGGGCACAAGCTCAGCTTCAGCGGCAAACTCTACCGGCCCACCTTTTACCAGGTGCGGCGCGACACCGAGCTGATCGACTACGACGAGTTGGAGGCGATTGCCGAGCGCGAGCGGCCCAAGGCCATCATCGGCGGCGCCAGCGCCTATCCGAGACTTTGGGACTTCGCTCGCATGAGGCAGATTGCCGACAAGGTGGGCGCGGTTTACATCTTCGATATGGCGCACATCGCCGGCCTGGTGGCGGGCGGAGTGCATCCTTCGCCCGTGCCCCACGCGCACATCACCACCACCACCACCCACAAGACGCTGCGCGGACCCCGCTCGGGAATGATTTTCTGCGGGGAGGAGCTGGCCAAGGCCGTGGACAAGGCGGTCTTTCCCGGCCAGCAGGGCGGACCGCTGGTGCATATCGTAGCTGCCAAAGCGGTGGCCCTTGGCGAGGCGCTGCGGCCCGAGTTCAAGACCTATGCGGCGCAGATTGTGGCCAACGCCAAGGTGCTGGCCGGCGCTCTGCAGGAGGCCGGCTTCCGCATCGTCTCCGGCGGCACAGACAACCACCTGATGCTGGTGGACACGTTCGAGAAGGGTATTCTCGGCTCCGAGGCGGAGCTTGCGCTGGGCAAGGCCGGCATCACGGTCAACAAGAACGCCATCCCCTACGACACCAATCCGCCGCTCAAGCCGTCTGGCATTCGCGTGGGCACGCCCGCGCTGACCACCCGCGGCATGAAGGAGCCGGAGATGCGGCAGATTGCCGCCTGGATTACAAAGGCCCTCGACCTGCGCAGAGACGATGCGGCTCTCGAAAGGATTCGCGGCGAAGTGGCGGAGTTGGCCAACCTGTTCCCGCTCTATGCCTGGCGGCGGGCTCCGGCGGCCGTGGAAGCTTGAAGAGGTTTTTGCCGGGAATTGCCGAAGAGCCGGGTGCCCGGGGCTTCGATTTCAGAGCTTGTTCAGGCCGCAACTTGCGCCGGGGTGCGGGGTTGCAATTATTGTTATTGACGATGACCCGCCATGGGGAAAAGGCAGCGGAGAATGGCTGTTCGTCCTGAGGGCATCCGGAGGAATTGATGAAATCCATTCAGATCGCTTTCGCTACTTTGCTCGTTCTCGCAGTCCCCGCGTTTGCCCAGCATAACGACGCGAAAGGGGGCGCCCGATCTGCGGGCGCCGCACCGCATCAGGCCATTCCGCCGCACGGGCCTTCGGCTTACAAAGGCACGCCCCACGCGGCCGACCCCAAGCGCAACTACAGCGACCAGGCCGGCCACCCCAACGTCCCGCACGTGGATGGCAAGACCTGGGTCGGCCACGACACCGGCCGCGCCGACGTGAACTATCATCTGGATCACCCCTTTGAACATGGAAAATTCACTGGCGGCTTTGGCCGCGGCCATGTGTGGCATCTTGGCGGCGGCGGACCAGGCCGCTTCTGGTTCAACGGCTGGTACTGGAGCGTTGCGCCCTTTGATGTGGCCTTTGTCGATGGCTGGCTGTGGGACTCCGACGACATCGTGATCTACGAGGATCCGGACCACATCGGCTGGTACCTGGCCTACAACGTGCGCCTCGGCACCTACGTGCATGTGGAGTATCTGGGGTGAAAGTAGTCCGGCCTAAACAACCGGAAAAGACCTGAGACAAAGGGGATGGCCCGCTGGGGCTGTCCCCTTTTGTCCTTTGGCCCTTTCCACATGCGCGCCCAATGCTAGCGCAACAGGGCTGAGGCGGCCCACAGGATGGGGGCCTGGCCGTGGAAGTCGCCGGTCATGCGGCGGCGTCCCAGGTAATAGTCCAGGTCGGCCTGCTTGCCGGTGCCTTCGCAGACGCTGGTCGTGTCGCCGTTCTGGTCGATGTATCCGGTGACGGCGATCCATGCCTTGCGGGCGGCGGGGCCGTAGGTGGCAGCGTCGAGCCAGCCGTTCTTCACGCCGGTAATCATGGCAAAGGCAAACATGGCGGAGCCGGAAGTCTCCGGCCAGGCCTCGTCATGATCGATGAGTTGCCGCCACATTCCGTCTTTCCCCTGGTACTTGAGCAGCGCGGCCATCATGACCTGATAACCCTTGAGGATGCGCGACCGCTGGGGATGGCCGGCGGGAAGATCGCGCAGCATCTCCGCCATGCCCGCCGCTACCCATCCATCGCCGCGCCCCCAGAAGAAGGGGACGTCGGCGGCGTGGTAAAAGAGCCCGTTGGGCTGCTGGAGCTTATCGAGGTAGGAAACCATCTCAAAGGCATCGCGGTCGAGATACTTGCGGTCGCCGGTGGCGCGCCAAGCTTCAAGCTGAAGAATGGTCAGCATATACATGTCGTCGATCCAATAGCGGGTTTCGGCGGAGAGGCCATCGGGCTGGGGATTCTCCCATTGGCGGTCGGCCCACCATCGGCCATAGGCGAGATACGTCTTGTCCTTGGTCTGAATGCCGATCTCCAGGGGGATGATGCCGAAGATGGAGTCGTCGACGTGACGGCGGACGGGGATGAGCCCGGCCTCCGCGCCACCGGGCATGATCGGGGTAAACTTGTCGATCAGCCGCTGGCGCAATGCATCGTCATGGGTGAGTTGAGCGACGGTGAGGGCGCCGTACCAGGTGGCGCACTCGCCGTAGAAGATGCTGTTGTTGCCTTGATGCGGGGAGGTGACGAAATGCTCGGCGAGACGCTTGCCGACATCCTGCGGCGCGCTGCCCGCGGGCCAGTTGGTGAAGTAATCGGTTGGGGTGGGGAATGCGGTCACCTGGGCGAAGGACGTGGTTGTGGCGGGGACAAGGAGGGCGAGAGTTGCGACTCTCAAGAGGGCATTCATAGAAAGGGTCTCCAAATAGCGTAACCATTTTGCTACATGGAACCTAGCTTAGGAAGAGCCGTCCGAACAAACAAAGACCGCCCGCCGGGAACACCGGCAGGAAGAGCAATCAATTTGCGGTGTGGAGACGGTCGAACAGGCTCTTGAAGCAGCCGGGGATCTGGGAGTTCCATTGGCTCCAATCATGGCCGCCGGGCTTGCATATTCTTCGTTGAGAAACAATTTTAACTCGACTTGCCGCGGGTCTTGGCAGGTACACTGTCTGCTGACAGGAGGTTTCACCCCATGCAGACGCGGATTCAGGGCACCACCATGCCCGTGCTTGATGTGCAGCTTGACCCTAACGAGAGCGTGTTTTCAGAGAGCGGAGAGCTCTCGTGGATGACCAGCTCCATACAGATGACGACACACACGCAGATGGGCGGGGGCGGCGGGTTTTTCGGCGCGCTGAAGCGCGTGGCCGGCGGCGGCAGCCTCTTCATGACCGAGTACCGGGCCTACCAGTATCCCGGCGAAGTTTCGTTTGCCACCAAGGTGCCGGGGCACATTGTGCCGGTGCAGGTGGGCCCCGGGGCCGAGTTCATGGTTCACCGGCATGGGTTTCTGTGCGCCACGCCGCAGGTGACCATCGGAGTGGGCTTCCAGCAGTCGCTGGGAGCGGGCATCTTCGGCGGCAATGGCTTTCTGCTGCAGAAGGTGGCCGGTCAGGGCACGGCGTGGCTGGAACTTTCCGGCGAATTGGTCTTGAAGAATCTTGCGCCCGGCGAGGTACTGAGGGTGCATCCGGGCCATGTGGGGGCCTTCCAGGCGTCGGTGGGGTTCAACATCACTACGGTTCCGGGAATCAAGAATGCGATCTTCGGCGGAGATGGAATCTTCCTGGCCGTGCTGCAAGGGCCGGGAACGGTGTGGCTGCAGACGCTGCCGATCTCGCGGCTGGCGCACCAGATCGGCGAGTACCTGCCGCGGGGCGAGAGCCGGCAGGTCGGACCCGCCGCCGGCGGGGCGATTGTGGGCGGCATCCTGGGATCGATGCTCGGCGGGGACAATCGCTAGCGGAGCGGGAACGATAGCGCGGTCGGCGGATCTTCTCTTCGTTGTGCAAAGCGGCCCGCGGGAGCTATGGCAAGCGAAGCGCAGCGATCTTTTGTCTCTCTGCCGGAAAGCCGTGTGAGCGTTCCGCAATCGGAAAGCGATGCGTCTTAGCTGCGCCATCCCTATTTTCTTGCCTGGACCGCGGCGTGGGCCGCTGCCTTCGTCATGCCGCAATTTGAAGAGAAGCGGAGGAGGCTGGCGGTGAGCGGTTCCCAGGTCTCGGGAGCGAGACTTAGGAACCCGTCAACGCCTTTGCCGCATCGAACCATCTGATATCCCGCCTCAGGCAGCACTGCCTGGATCGGCCAGAGCATTGCCGGCGCCCCCCACGCCGGCTTGCGGAAGAGCTTGCACATGACCCAGTCCTCCGGCAATACGCGCAATCTTCGCGGCGACATTGTCTTCACCTTCGCGCTTGGCTTGGCTTGTTATCTGGCGTGGCTTGTGCGCGAGGTGTTGATGCTGGTGTATGTGAGCGCCCTGTTTGCCGTGGTGCTCAGCCCCGTGGTGCGTTCGACTTCCCGAATTCGCATTGGCCGCTGGAAACCCTTCAAGGGCTCTGCCATTTTGTTTCTTTTGCTGGCTGCGGCCGCAGCGCTTACCGCATTCGGGTTCCTGGCTCTGCCACCGGTCATCCGCGATTTGCAGGAGCTTGGCCGGGAGATGCCGACACGCTTGCCCAACCTGCTGGCGAAGATCAAAGCTATTCCTTTCGCCGACCGGTTGAATACGGACGAAATCAGTTCGCGGGTTCAAGATTTCGCCAGCCAGGCAGCCACTTATCTGCTGTTCTCGATCAGGGATTGGGCCGGCAAGCTGTTCGATGTCGCAATGGGCTTCATACTTACCGTCTATTTCATCCTTGAAGGCGAGCACGCATATCGCTGGTTCCTTTCCTTTTTCCCGCCTGAGAGGCGCGATCGGCTTGACAAGACCCTGCGGCGCGCGGAGATCCGCATGGGTAAATGGCTGGTTGGACAAGGCAGCCTGATGCTTATCCTTGGAGTTACCAGCACCTTTGTCTATCTCTCCCTCCACATTCGCTATGCTTACGCGCTGGGGGTATTGACGGGATTGCTTAACATCATCCCGGTGATGGGCGCAGCAATCTGCGTGGGCCTCGCATTGCTTGTCGCAGCCATCGATTCGTGGGGCCGCGTGCTGGGCGTTGCTATCTTTTATCTGGTCTATTTGCAGGTCGAGAACTCATATCTGACGCCGCGCATCATGAAGAACAGCGTGGGGCTGCCTGGCCTGGCCATCTTGCTGGCGCTCTTGATCGGTTCGGCTCTTGAAGGCATTCCCGGGGCCCTGGTCTCGGTCCCTACGGCGGTGTTGGTTGCCGAGTTGCTGAACGAGTATCTCGTTGTCAAAGATGCGGCGTGATGCTCTCTGGCGTCCGGTGGGTTGAGTTTTATGGCTTCCCATCCTTTCCGCGGCAAAAGGGCGGAAAGAATCGGGCACAGGAGTCAGGCTGGCTGGATTTACTTTGCCGACTGGACAGCTGCGTTGACGGCGGCTTTCATCATGCCGCAATTGGAGAAGAAGCGGATGAGGCCGGCGGTGAGCGGTTCCATGGTCTCTCCGCCGCGGCGGACGAGACCTGGGGCACCCGGCGGTTCCAGTGTATCCGGCAACCCGGTAGGCTGGGCTGCGCCGGCCATCTTCAGTTCGCCGGTACCCTGAGCGTCGAGGATGAGGGCGGTTAACTTGCGGGCGAGATCGATGTCGAAGCTCTCGGCGACGAAGACCAGCTTGCCGCGTGTAGTGATGAGGACCGGGCCTTCGCTGGTGGAGTAGACCTCCTCTTCGGAGATGATCTGAGACGATCCGGGCGGCAGGTCCGCGGAAAAGGAACGCTGGGCTTCGAGGTCGGGCTTGAGGCCGGAGTACTTGCGGCCGAGGCTGTCCGCGTAGAGGTGGGCAAAGGCCTGGGCGGTGGCGGCGTTCTTCCAGACGGAGAGGTAGAAGATAGCGAGGGACTTTGTGCTGGCCTGCTCGGCTGGGGTCTTGGCGGATCGCCGCTGGCCGGCCCAGTAGAGGCCGCCATTCCAGGCTGGCGTGAGGTCGCGGGCCGCGTCTTCGCCCCCGAAGAGCTCGGCGAGAATGTGCAGGTCGAGTTCGCCCACCTGGCCGATGTCGTAGGGCTGGTAGAGCTTGTCGACGAGGGGATGAATGTCGGGCAGCAGAGGCACGGCGGGAGTGCGCCCGCGTTCGTATTCGCGGGGATTATCGATCTCCCAGGTGGAAGTGGGCGGGCGGTCGAGGGTTCCGGTAAAGGCGGCAGCCTGGCCCTGGTCCATCCACACGTCCTGCTCGAAGCTGAGGCCCTCGCGATAGGGGAAGAGCAGGGACTCGGAGAGCAGGAGCGGCGCACGGGCGAGGACTGGAGAATTGTCCGAGGCGGCCATCTGCTGCTTGACGAAGTCCATGACCTCTGGATCCTTGACGAGGCTCTTGCCCAGGGGTTTGAGTATGTAGTCCATCATGACGGCCGTGGCCTGGCCCTCGACGACGGCTTGGCGAGCGGTATCCATCTCGTCTTTGGCCAGGTGCTCCGAGTCGCCGGAGGCGTTGAGGGAGACGTCGTCGGGGGTCTGGTCGTCCCATTTTTCGAGGTCGATGTGCTGGTCCTGAAGGGCGTGCGTCAGCTCGTGGGCGAGGACTGGCTTCTGCTCGTCGATGCCGATCCAGTCGAGCAGGTTGACGGTCTTGGTCTTCGAATCGTAGTAGGCTTCGACCTGCTCCTTGAGAAGCGCCAGAAGAAAGGGCTTGAGGTCGAAGTCGCGGTCCAGGAGTCCGAATTTCTTGAGGACGATTTCGCTCTTCTGGAGACGTTTGGCGCCCTCGTCCTCGCTGAACTTCTCGTTCAGATAGCTTTCCACCTCGTCGCGCGTGGTGAGTTGGCGCTTGACGCTGCTCTTGATGGGCAGACCGGTCTCCTGCGAGGAGAACTTGAGCAGGTCGTCAACAAGAGCAAAGAGCTGTTTAGCCTGGTCTGGGGTGATGCGGGCCGCTGCCTGGCCGGAGGCCTGGGCCGCACTGGGCCGGGGAGCGGTTGGCTGCTGCTGCGCCGAGGCTGAAATCGCCGCCGCGAGGCAGACCGCTGCCGCCAGAGTCCACCTTTGCCAAGCTCCTACCACCATTCGTCGCTGCTTGCTCATCCACTCTCCTCCGGCTCCGGTCTTGAGCCGGGGTTGCCAGGTCTTCTCCCAAGGCTATAATCAGGATGCGGCTTCGAGCGAAGTTTCCTCTGGAAAACTGCGCGAGGCCGCGGAAAAGCTCCCCAATGACTGAAACCGATCTTGCCTCGACGACCCAGCCCACTTTGCTCGCAACGCTTTTGGCATCTGCGGCTATGCCGCATGAACTTACCGTCTATCGCGGTGTGCTGACTCCACGGGAGTTGGACGCGCCAGCCAGGGAAATAGCGGCGCTGGCGACAGGAGCCGCGGTCCACGACCTGGGCTGGCTGAACCGCGTGGCGGTGCGCGGAGAAGACCGCTTTCGCTGGCTGAGCGGCATGGTCACCAACATGGTGAACGAGTTGGAGCCCAACGCCGGAGCGTGGAACCTGGTTCTGAATGCGCAGGGGCGGATTCTGGGTGACCTGACGGTTTGGCGCGAGAAAGATGAGCTGGAGCTGGAGATTGCGTCCGGCCAATTTGAACGGTTGATGGCTCATCTGGAGCGCTTCATCGTCATGGACGATGTGGAGCTGGTTCCGCTGAACGAAGAGATGGCGCTGGGTTTGACCGGGCCGGCGAGCGACCAGGTTCTGGGCCGCCTGAGCCTGCCAACGCTTCCAGTGCCGCTGACGGCAACGCGCGTGGAGTGGAACGGGGTGGATTTGAGGATTGCGCGCGGGTATGGCGCGCTGGCCCCGCACTATGAGTTTTGGACGACGGAGACGGGCATCAAGAGGATGTTGAAAGGGCTCCGGACGGCGGGGGCGATGCTCGTGGGAAGCTCGTCGCTGGATGGGTTTCGCATTGCCGAAGGGATTCCAGCGTATGGGATCGACATGGTGGAGCGCGATTTGCCCCAGGAGACCTCGCAGATGCGGGCGTTTAGCTTCAACAAGGGCTGCTATCTGGGCCAGGAGATTGTGGAGCGGATTCGATCGCGCGGAAGCGTTCACAAGCACCTGCGGCAGCTTGAGCTGATTGGGCCGGCGCCGGCGGGAGGGACCGAGCTGACAATGGACGGCGGAATCGCGGCCGGGCAGGTTACCAGCGCGGCAGAGATTGCGTTCGCTGGCGGACCCCGCATTTTCGCGCTGGGGATGTTGCGCGCGGAAGCCGAGTTGAGCAACCAGCCATTGAACTACACGGCCGGCACAGCCACGGGAATTGCCCGGATTCTGGCCGCGCCGCCCAGCCTGGAATAGCAAGCCGGCGAAAGACAGGTCCCAGGTCTTCCGCCGCGGCGGACGAGGGATGGGGCGCCCGACGGAGTTAGTGAGCAAGCCAGTCGTTGAGACGGATGGGAAATCAAAAGCTATGAGCGAAACCCCCAAGTTTACCGTGATCGATCGCCGCAAATTCAAGGCGGAAGACGAACAAGAGAGCAGCCAGACGACAGCGCCCGAACAGGAGGCTGCGGCAGAGACTACCGCGAGGCCGGTTCAGCCGGCCGCTGGGCCGCAACTGGTGACCAGCGAGAGCCGGCGCGAGGCTGAGCCTGAGCCCAGTGCGGCGCAAGCTGCCGAGGGTGGATCGGAACAAGAGGAGCAGGAGTTGCCGCCCGCGCCGACCACCGCGGAGAGCCGCGAGCAGAAGACTGCCTACGACGCCTCGGCGCAGCGGCTGGAAGACCTGATCCGGGCGCAGAATCCGGCCGTGGGACCGCAACCGCCGATAGGGTTTGAGCAACTTGTGCAGCAGTTCTACGTTTCCGCCATGATCCAGATGGGAGCGGGAGCGCAGGAAGGGCAGCGTCCGCGAGTTGATATTCTGGGTGCGCGCACCACCATCGACCTCCTGGGAGTGTTGGCGGAAAAGACGCGTGGGAACCTGACCGAAGAGGAGGATCGCACGCTGCAAACGGTTCTCTTCGAGGCGCGGATGGCCTTCCTGGAGCTGACCAGGATGATCACGCTGCAGGGCATGCAGCCGCCGCCACCGCCACCGGGCAAGCGATAGCTGCAAGAGCTAGGGACTAGGGAATAGGGAATAGCTTCAACGCGAGCCTATGGACGGCCTTCTGACTTTTCTGGGAACGGGAACCTCGATGGGAGTTCCGACGCTGGGGTGCGACTGCGCGGTATGCACCTCGGCGGACCTGCGCGACCGGCGGCTGCGGCCCTCGGTGCTGGTGCGCTGGACCGAGCCGGGAAATCAAGGCAGCGACGACGGCGCGCGGGAGCGGGTGGTGGTGATCGATACCGGCCCGGACTTCCGCGAGCAGGCGCTGCGCAGCGGGCTCAAGCGGGTAGACGCGGTCTTCTATACACATTCCCACGCCGACCACATTCTGGGGCTGGACGATCTGCGGCCTCTGAGCTTCGCGGCTTCTCGCGAGGGTGGGCCGATTCCGCTCTACGCCGCGCCCGAGACGGCTGCGGTGCTGGAACGGGTCTTCGAGTACACGTTTTCGCCGTGGGCTACCTATCCGACCCGGGCGCGCGTGCGGCTGGAGCCGCTGGCCGACCGCAATCCGGTTCATGGGGTCGAGTTCCTGCGGGTTCCGGTGGTGCATGGGCAGATGGAGATTGCCGGCTTTCGCATGGGCCGGGTGGCCTACCTGACCGACGTGAGCGCCATTCCCGAAGAGAGCTTTGCGCTGCTCGAGGGTCTGGACCACGTGGTGCTCTCCGCGCTGCGCCACCAACCCCACCCCAGCCACGCCACCGTGGAACAGGCAGTGGGCTGGGCGCGGCGGATTGGCGCCGGACAGACCTGGCTGACCCACATCGCCCATGAGCTGGGCCACGAAGCGACCAATCGCGCGCTGCCCGCCGGGATCAGCCTGGCCTACGATGGCCTCAGTCTGGCAGTGAGCCTATGAGCGATGGCCGCTCCAGCAAGGTTCCCGACCCCGGCATGATCCCCGTCTATCGTTCGGTTCAGGAGATACCTTTCCGGTTCGGCCGCACGGTGGCCGTGATCGGGAACTTCGACGGCGTTCACCTGGGGCACCGGGAGATTCTCTCCGCGGTGGCAGAGGAAGCGCGCGCGCGCGGCTTGCGCTCGGTCGCTATCACCTTCGATCCGCATCCAGAGCAGTTCCTGCGTCCGGCTCAGGCTCCGCGGCTGCTGACGCCGATTGCGGAGCGGGCGCGTCTGCTGGCTTCGACCGGCATCGATGCGGTGGTAATGCTCAAGTTCGACGAGGCGCTGGCGGGCCTGGCGGCGCGGGATTTCGTGCGCGAGATTCTTGTGGATGCTTTGGGAGTCTTGGCGTTGCACGAGGGCGGCAACTTCCGGTTTGGGCATAACGCCGAGGCGGGGGTCAAGGAGCTTGAGGATCTTGGCGCCGAGTTCGGATTTATCACGCGCGTTCATGCGCCGGTGCGGGTGAAGGGGCTGGAGGTTTCCAGTTCTGCGATTCGGGCGCT
>JBEKPA010000028.1:0-20425 GCA_049521195.1 Occallatibacter sp. | reverse complement strand
TGAAACTTCTCCGGCAGCGCCAGCATGGCCTTGGCCAGGAAGGTCAGCCGCTCGACGTGAATGGTCAGCTCGCCGGTGCGTGTGCGGAAGAGATAACCGGTCGCCCCGATGTGGTCGCCCAGGTCGAGCAGCTTGTAGAGCGCAAAGCCCTGCTCGCCCACCGCGTCCAGGCGGACGTATATCTGCAGCCGCTCGCCATTCTGCTGGAGCGTGGCGAAGCCGGCCTTGCCCTGGGCGCGGATGGCCATGATGCGCCCGGCCACGGCCACCGTCACGCGGCTGGCTTCGAGGGCCTCGCCCGTCGCCTCGCCCCACTTTGCCCGCACCTCGGCGACGGTGTGCGAGGCCGCGTACCGGTTGGGATAGGCGGCCTGCCCCAGCTTCTCGATCTCTGCCAGTTTTGATTTGCGCAGCTCGAAGAGGCTGCGCTCGAACTCCGAATCGAACACGATGCTTCCTTTGTGAAAACTGCGTCAACGGTGCAATTGCCAGTATATCGTTCATTGCGTGGGAGGTGATTGGGAAGTGCGGCCCGGGGATGAACATGAACCTGTGATTGCTGACACAGGTCGATTGACCGGGCTGGCATCGAGCCGTGTAGGATGGTTGCAATGAAATCCAGACTCGTCTTACTGCTCCTCTGTGCGTCGCTGCTCGCGGCGGTGCAAGCGCGCGCCAAGACCATCCTGCCGGATGCCTGTGGCGACGACAACATCAGATTCGATGTCAAGGTCAAAGCTTTGGCTGAGGGCAAGCCCAATCCAGCGCCCGCCCCTCCCGAAGCTGGCAAGGCGCAAATCATCTTCATTGAGAACTTAGACACGAATGGAGCATTTTTCACTACCCCTACAACCCGTTTCGGCGTGGATGGGAAATGGGTCGGGGCCAACAGAGGCAATTCGTACTTCGTTGTGACGGTTGATCCAGGTCTCCATCATGTCTGCGCAAATTGGCAGTCGGGCACTGATAACGAGGCCAGGCAGGTCGGCCTAGAGAAGTTCGCGGCCGAAGCCGGCAAGGTCTATTACTACCAGGTCAAATTAGCCAGGCATAGATCGATCATAAGTGGGGCTTCTGGACCGGGAGGCATCGGTGGGGGCGGTGGCACGATTACGGACAAGTCGTTCTTTTTTTCGCAATTAGACGATGACGACGGCAGTTATCGGGTCAAGGCTTCGCCACCCAGCAGTTGGAAGTCGCACGTGGAGCCGCCGCCGCCGCCGCAGTATTAGGCCGCCGCCCTTTCGCGCTGACGGGCGCTCATCGTGTATAACCACGAAGGATGCCCTTCAACCGTCCCATTCCGGAGTCCCTGCCGCCGCGTAAATCGTCCCCTGCCGTCGATGCCTGGGTGCAGGCTGAGAAGCTGATGCAGATTGCGATTCTGCTCCCGGTCGCGGCCTTCATCGGCTGGCTGGCCGGCGCCTGGCTTGACAGCCGCTTGCATCAGGGGTGGATTGCAGTCTTCGGGGTCGCGTTTGGAGGCATCTCCGGGCTGGTGGGCGTGGTGCGCATGGCGATGGCGGCGGAGAGAAATTCCCGTCCGGATAGCGATAGCCAAAATGGGACCGGAAAGGGAAGCTCGAACCTCGAACCATGACGGAAGAATCCCACTCCATCGTTGACATCGGCGAAGAAGACCAGCAGGCTCTGCTCCAACGGGCCATGCGCAACACACTGATTGTAGGCCTGTTGTCCTCTTTGGCGCTGCTGATTGGCTCGGGCTGGCGCAGCGCCGCCATGCTGCTGACCGGCACTCTGATCTCGGCGGCCAGCATTCTGGAATGGCGGCGTCTGCTGCGGGTGATCAACGCCAAACTCAATAACCGGAAGACTCCCAGGAGCACTCCCGCGGTGGTCCTCTTCTTTGTTCTCAGGCTCACCGTTTTCGCGGGGGTGATCTATGGTAGCCTGAAGTGTTTCCAGGGTTCGGTAGTGGCGCTTCTCTGCGGCCTGGGTCTGGCGGCGTTGACCATAGGCTGGGAAGTTGTTGCGCTGCTGAGGGACTGACAAGCTTCCAGTGATGTGTTGAATCCGCCCCAGGAACAGAAAGAATCAAGTTTTCATGCCGGAATCTTTTGCATTGGTCCGTTTGCTGAACGCCCTCTTCATGGGCCTCGAGGTCAAGGGGTTTCGATCCATTGGGCTGCTCCCGGCCGACGCCGCGCAAACGGCAGTCGGGGTCAATCGGGCGCTGGGGTTGGAGCTGCTGGTGGCCGGCGGTCTGATTGCCTTTTTCCTGATCGTGCGCCTGACGCTCTCGGTGGAGAAGCCCAATCCGGCGCAGCAGATTGCCGAGATGATCCACGAGGCCGGCGGCGGCCTGGCCGACCAGATCATCGGCCACGGCTACCAGCGCTTCCAGGCCTTCGTTACCTGCATCTTTCTGTTCGTGCTCCTTAACAATCTGCTGGGGCTGATTCCCGGCATCAATGCGCCCACCACCTTGCCGTCGGTGCCGCTGGGCCTGGCCGTGGCCGTTTTCGTCTACTACAACTTCAACGGCATCCGGGCGAATGGGATTGTCGGCTATCTGAAGCAGATTGCCGGACCGATCTGGTGGATCTCCGGGCTGATCTTCCCCATTGAGTTGATCTCGCACCTGGCCCGCATCCTGTCGCTTAC
Source organism: Occallatibacter sp. (assembly GCA_049521195.1). Classification (GTDB taxonomy): domain Bacteria; phylum Acidobacteriota; class Terriglobia; order Terriglobales; family Acidobacteriaceae; genus Telmatobacter. Next base: position 17,800 of record JBEKPA010000028.1, on the reverse strand, counting down.
CATCCGTCTTTACGCCAATATGTTTGCCAGCGACATGGTGTCGCTGGGCTTTTTCTCGCTGGTCCCGGTGGGCGTTCCGGTTATCTTCCTGGGCCTGCACATTTTCGTCTCGCTCATTCAGGCTTTCGTTTTCATGCTCCTTTCCATGATTTATCTCTCCCTGGCGGTTTCGCACGAGCACTAGAGCCTTTGGTTTCCATAGTTTCGTCAATGACGAAAAAGATTCCGCCGGGGAGCGCTTCCGCCCCGGAAATACGGACGGCCGCAAGCGTGAGGGGGCCAGCACGGTGAGCCTCAACCACCCACTGGCGGCCAATTCAAGGGAAGCAGGAGAAATATGCGCATACTTCAATCTGTGTTCATGATGCTGGCGGTTCTCTGTTTCGCCATTCCGGCCTTCGCGGATGGCGGCTCAGCCGCCGTCAACCTGGTGCCCATCGGCGCCGGGATCGGCATGGCGCTGGCCGCCGGTCTCTGCGGCCTGGGTCAGGGCCGGGCAACCGCTTCAGCCTGCGAAGCGCTGGCCCGCAATCCCGGCGCCCGTGGCGGCCTCATGATCTTCCTGGTTCTCGGCCTGGCCCTCATCGAGTCCCTCACCCTCTTCACCCTGGTCATCATCCTGATCAAGGTGAAGTGACTTGGTTCCAAGACAACGAAGCGGCCCTGCCCGAGCGGGTGGGGCCGCTTTGCGTTTCAGACCGCGTTACTCTATCGGCTGGGCTGCCCCGCGCTCCACGCTTCGCCGCGCAGCATCTGAATGGCCTGCCGGTAGTCGATGCCCACGGGCGCTGGCGCATACCCGGTCATCTCTTCCACGGTGTCGAAGCTCCTGGTTTTGAACAGCACGCGCAGGTTCATCTTCATCTGGAAGCGCGCGATCCGCCACTGCCCCTGGCCCACGTTGGCCTGCTCGATGACGATCCATCCCCCCTTGTCGAGCTTGCCCAGGATGCCCCACCCGTAGTCTGTGTCCTGCTGCAAGTGGCCCTCCAGGCGCGTCACGCGCTCCTCCGCGGCGTCGATCCAGATCTCACCGCTCATAGCGGTCAGCGCTTGGGTCTCGAAGTCGGGGGGGCTGAAACCGGGGTTGGGACGGAAGGCGAATTTCTCCACCCTGCCGGCAGGCCCCGCGCCGGCGCCCGCGTATTGGTATAGGAATGCCTGGGGCAGCATGCGCAGCAGCTTCAGCACGATCCGCATGTCCCCTTCCTCACTTTGCTTGCGATGCCGCTGGCGGTTTGGATCGCTGAGCAGCGCATCCAGGCGCGCCTGTTCAAGCTGCTCATCGGCCTGGCTGAGCGGCTTGTCGAAGATCGATACCAATCGGGCCACGTCGCCGTCGCGGGTTTCAACAATCTCCTTGGTCGAGGTCAGGCGCGGGCTTCGCTTGCGCAGCCGGTACCGCATCGGATGGTTTGCATCCTCGGCGGTGCGCAATTCGGTGGCAATCGCCCGCTCCACCAGCGCCTGCGCCTGGGCGGGCGTGAGGGTGGACTGGGTGGCCGGAACGCTCTGGCCCCCAGACACGACTGGGGAAAGAACGGCCCATGACAGCAGAACGAGGAGGGGAAAAAACCTGCGCACAACCATCAGTCTAGCGGGCATTGGCCCCCCGGTCGAGTGTTGCGCCGCACCATGAAATGTTAGACGCGCAGGCGCTCATCCGGGTTCTCCGATTGAAGCAATGCGGCCGGTTTGCGTATAGTTCGGGCAGGGCCTTGTTCTGGCCCGCGGAAGGAACAACACCATGGCTGTGGAGAACGCTCCTGCGCGCATCGGCAAGACCGTTGTGATTTTTGGGCAATTGCAGGGCAGTGAAGACTTGATTGTGGATGGGCGCATCGAGGGGACCATTAACCTCTCCGAGAGCCGGTTGACCATTGGCCCCAGTGCCAAAGTCTCGGCCGACCTGTTCGCCAAGGATGTGCTGATTCTGGGCCAGTTGAAGGGCAACGTGGTGGCCAGCGGCCGGGTGGAGCTGCGCGCCGGCTGCAGCGTGGAAGGCGATATTTGCGCTCTCCGCTTCGCGGTGGAGGACAACGCGGTTTTCAAGGGCAAGGTTGACCTGACGCAGGGCGCGGCCAAGCCGGCCTAGCGCGTCGGGGGTTGGCGCCTCGGCACCGGCGTTTGGCGCGGCGCCCGGTTTCCGGTTTGCCGGGCAGCCATCCGGCTGATGTAAAGGGGATTTTGAGTTGTTCAAGCGTTGGTTCGACAAGAAGCAGGAGAGCGGTCCCCCCGCTGCGGCCACGGGCTTTACCGGGCCCAGGGTGCCGCGCCACTCCAGTGGCTGGGCGGCGCTGCGCAAGCGGCTCCAGACTGAGTCCGGGCTGCGCATCGTCGACACTGGCTATACCTCGCCCTCGAACATCAACTACCTCACGGGGCTGGGCCATAGCGTCTTCATGGCCGATCCGGTCCAAGCCGCCTACAGCGGCGCCTGGCAGAGCGGCGCGGACGAGAACGGCGATCCGGTTTGGGACATCGCGGGCTTTCAGGAGCAGGCTCTCAGTTTCTCCGGGCGCACCTTTGACGTGGTGCTGTTGTGGACGACGCTCGACTACCTGCCCGAGCCGCTGGTGGCGCCGGTGGTTGCGCATCTGTTCTCGGCCATGAATCCCGGCGGACAGGTGCTGGCTTTGTTCCACACCCGGACGCAGGGCGAGGAGACCGTGCACTGCCGTTTTCACGTTACCCCCGGCGACGAGGTCGAGGTGCAATTGGCACAGCCGTTTCCCATTCAGCGCGCATTCACCAACCGGAGCATAGAGCGCCTGTTTGCCGGCTGGTCGGCCCACAAGCAGTTTCTGGCCAAGGACAGCGTCTCCGAGGTCATCATGACCCGGTAGAGCGTTCGGTGCTGCAGATTCTCCAAGACTTCCCAGGGAGGAAAGACGATGTCATCGACGGCAACGCGCATCACCTGGCTGGGCCATGCTACGGTGCTGATCCAAACCGGCGCGGGCACTAACATCCTGATCGATCCGTTCATCGCGCAGAATCCGAGTTACCCCAAGGATTTTGCGCTGCCGGCAAAGATTCATTACATCCTGCTTACCCACGGCCACGGCGATCATATCTCCGACGCGGTCCCGGTGGCTGGCGAACACGATTCCACCGTGGTGGCAATCTATGAGCTGGCTGCGTATCTCGCGGGTCAGGGCGCGGCCAAAACCATCGGCATGAATCTGGGCGGAACGGTGCAACTTGAGGACGTGGCGGCAACCATGGTCGAGGCCAAGCACTCCGCGGGAGCGCAGGATAAAGATGGAGTTCACTACGTGGGCGTCGCGGCCGGGTATGTGTTGAGCATCGCGGATGGCCCAGTGCTGTACCATGCCGGAGATACAGCGATCTTCGGGGATATGAAGCTGATTCGCGAGCTATACCGGCCCAGGGTGGCCATGCTTCCCATTGGGGGCCACTTCACCATGGGACCCAGGGAAGCGGCGCTGGCGGCGCGCTTTCTGGAGCCGGAGATCGTGCTCCCGCTGCACTGGGGCACATTCCCGATACTGACGGGCACGCCACAGGAACTGGCTCCCTTGGTCGATGCCGGCGTCCAGGTTGTGAGCTGGTCCCCAGGGGATGTCTATTCAATCTGAGTTGTTTCCGGCATAGAACGCAGATGGGCCATGGGCTAGCTCTCAAACTCGCCCATGGCCCGTCTATGGTTCCAGTTACTTTCCAGCCGCTGCCTTCTTCTGCGCCGCCCAGCGCCGCTTGACGGCCTCGGCAATGCGCTTCCGTCCCTCAGGGCTAAGATTCCTCTTCTTTTTCTTGACGGCGAGTTTGCGTTTCTTTGCGGCGGCCGCCTTCTTGGCCTTCTTGGGCGCGGGCGCGGCAGCGCCGCCCAGCAGGGTGCGCGCCTGTTGCAACTGGGCGATCTCAAGATCGATCTGTGCCAGAATCTCTAAAACTCCCACGGTTCCTCCTGTTAGGTCCTTGTAAGTGGCCCAAATTCCCGTTGTGCTAAAGTGAAAAAACGCGCACGGATCAGCCACTCGTTCTTGAAACACGATACGCAACTGCAGACTCTTTTACAAACAAAAAATGCGGAATGTTACCCAGGACGACACTTCTGGAGGGCGCAACCTCCTTCTTTGCAGAGATGGCACGGGCGGCGGAACGCGGGCTGAAGCTATGCCGCTGAGATGCCGGGATACTAGATGGAACGCGGAGCCTTGGAAGGGAGCGGGGGCAATTCGGACGGAGGCGCGGTGGGGGGATTGCCGGAAAGGTCCGGGCCCCCGAGGCGCAGGGCGGCTGGCGCTTCGGCCGCGCGATAGTTGCGCAGATCGCGCAGTATCTCCTGCTTTTCACGGGCGTATTGGCCCGCCAGCCGGGTGAGGGCATAGGTGATGATGTCGCTGTGGTGCAGGTCGGGCACGGAGGGATCGCGGCGCATGTTCACCCACAGCCGGTGCACCAGCTGGACGTCGTCGGGACTGAGGGCGGGCGCGTGCGGCCCGATGTAGAACACCTTGACCTCGCCGCCGGGACCGATGATATAGAGGTTGAATTGCCGCTTGGGCGCGGGCAGCGCCTCCCACGCCTGTCCCATGTGAAAGGCCTGGTCCTGGACGGTCATCCGGGTGGAAGCTCCGGAAACCACCGAGTCAACTTCCAGCGAGTTTGCGCCCTGCGCCAGCGCGGCAAAGACATCCCCGGCGGGAACCACAAGCAGCGACACTTTCTTGCCGAAGCTCTCCGCAACGGAGACGGCCTTGGTGAATAGCATCTGCTCGTGCTCGCTGAAACTCTGCTGCTCGGCGCTCAGAAACTCCGGTCCGCCCACGCCCACCATGCGCACGCTGATCACCACCACGTCCTGATCCTCGGTGCTGGTGTGGGCGAGCGCCCATTTCAGCGCCAGGGGATTGGCAGCGTCGCGCATGCTCACCATTACGCCTCCGGGACGGATGGCCGCCGACTCCCGGCTTACGGTGTCCTGGTGTTCGAGCTGGAACAGGTCCTTCATCTGCCGCGCGGTCACCGCGTGCTTGCGCAGGTTCTGCCGCTCGGAAACGAAGAAGATGATGAAGAAGCCGGCCGCAAACACCAAGCCGCTCACCGTGGCCACGGACTTGGTGAACAGGTTGACCACGGCGGTCGATAGCAACACCAGAAACACCGAGAGCAGCCCGATGGGAATCTCGAATTCTCCGATGCGAAGATTGGGCGGAACCTTCCAACCGCGCTCGCCGTGGTACTTCCAGCGCAGCACCAGTATCGCCAGGCTGTTGAAGGTGAACGACCAGATAACGCCAAAGGCGTAGGCCTCGCCCAGGGTGATCACGTTGCCCCTGCTGGCGATGATGGTGAACATCTGCAGGAAGAAGATCAGGTTTACGATGCGATGGCTGGTGCCGAACCGGGGATGGGGCTTGCGGAACCAGTCGGTCAGCACGCCGTCCTCGGCCACGCGCATCAGCACGCCGGTCGAGCCGATCATCGAAGTGTTGATGGCCCCGGACAGGATGAGGAATCCGACCAGGACGACGAAGATGCGGAAGGCGATGCGCCAGAACAGCGGCCCCACCATGTACATGGCCAGGCCGGCAATCAGGTTGTCCTGGTAGATGTGGGTCCGCTCCCACGCGGGGATCAGCATGGAAGCCAGCAGCGTGGCGCCGCCGGTGAAGATGAGGCTGTAGATGGCGATGACGATTGCCGCGCGCTTCAGGTTCGCGAGCTTGGGATGCTCAATCTCGCGGTTGACCTGCGCCAGGGTCTCCTCGCCGCTCATGGCCAGCACGGAGTGGCCGAAGGCCATGAGAATCCCGAACAGCCCGAACAGCGGCACCAGTCTGGTTCCCTTCAGAAAGCCCAGGGCATCGTCGCTGAACTTGAGATTGGAGACCGTGGGCGGTGGAGGAATGTGAGCGCCCCGCACCATCACGGAAAAAACGCCCCACAGCAGCAGAATCACCACCATCACCGTGGTGACCTGCATGACCCGCAGCGCCTTGCCGCTGGACTCCTCGATGCCCTTGATGTTCTCCCACCAGTAATAGATGGTGACCGCGGCTGCGAACACCGCCGCGGTGTAATTCATGTTGAACTGGAAGGGGTTGCCCTGCGCATCCATCAGAGCCGGGGGAAGCCAGTGGCTGTTGTTTGCCACGGTCATCAACTCGTTCATCAAGCCTGTAATGTATTGCCCGGCGGAGACGCCCGAAATGGGGCCGGTAAGAATGTAATCGAACATCAGGGCGGAGACGCTGATCTTGGCGAAAGTGCCTCCCAGCGCCTCCTTCACCACGCGGTAGACGCCGGCGCGGGTGAACATCGAACAGCTCTCGACGTAAACCGCGCGCACCGCGAAGCTGAACAGCATGATGGCCAGGATGAACCACGGCGCCGCGGCCCCGATCGCCTGCTCGGCGATGCCCCCGGCATAGAACGCCGATGATCCCAGATCGCACAGAACGATCGCCGCCGCGCGCCAAAAGGAGATGAACGTGAGCATCACGGAGGACGCCACGATGAGACGGACGCGGTTCGAGGGTGGGGCGGCGAACGTTCGAGTAGATGCCATTGCGAGGGTGCCGGCGCGAAAGCCGGCCTTCTGAAGTAGGGCGGGCGCAATCTCCTCCCGCCCTGCGGTGAGTTTATGTCCGAATCGCGCCGGAGTCAATGAAAAACGAGGAACGTCGCCGGCGAGCGCCGGGGCAATCTACTTCTCGTCCTTGCCGAAGAGTTCTTTCCCATCCTCAACGAAGCTGATGGCGACCACCACAGCCGAACCCGCAAGACCGGCAAAGAACATCACTTCAAGCAGCCGCATGGCAAAGATGGCGAGTCCCATAGACACGATTGTAGCCTGTTTTGGGGCATGTGAAGCAGCGGTTTGCACCCGGCCTTCGCCGCTCCTCTCCGCAAGCGGGCGTCCGATGCGATAAACTCGGCGCAGTATGCAACCTCCATTCTGGAAGTCGGGAGCCTGGAAGTTGTGGGCCGCCGCTGCTCTCTCCGCCGGCTTGCTTGAGTTGCCGTTTCCGCTGGCTGGCCCCATGCCCCCCTGGCGCAGCCTCTTCGCCTGGTTCGGCCTGGTCCCGCTGCTTTGGGCCGTCTTGTCGCCGGCCTGCGCGGACGGGCGTCGGCCGCTGCGCCGCGCCTTTCTGCTCGCCTACCTCTGCGGGTTTCTGTGGTACGCCGGTAACTGCTACTGGGTTCGCGACACTATGTCCCGATACGGCGATATGCCGCCATTGGCCCCGACGCTGCTGCTGATCGGATACAGCTTGGTGCTGGGACTTTACTTCGGGTTCTTCGGCCTGGGGGTGGCGCTGGTGCGGCGGGCCTCGGGCAGCGCGCGTCTGGCATTGGCAGCAGCGCCTATCCTATGGGCCGGGCTGGAGTTGGCCGCTGCGCGCATCACCAGCGTCCCCTGGGACCAACTCGGCTACTCGCAGGTGGATAACGGGTTCGTCAATCAGCTTGCACCCTGGACCGGGGTTTACGGCATCAGCTTTGTGCTGGTGGCCGCGAATTCGTTGTATGCATACGGCATTCTGACCCGATCACAGCGCATCCTGACTCCGCCGAGACCAATCGATCCAAAGCAGCCGGGATGGAGGCTGAAAGCTCTTTTTGGCCGCGAGGTTTGGGTCGCATCTTCCCAGGCTCTGATCTTTTTCCTAGTTTTCGGGGGCCCCATGTGGTCTCCGCCGCGTCCCGCGCCCACGGCCACCGCCGTCCTGGTCCAGCCCAATCTGGACGTATCGGCCGACAACCGCTGGCCGGGGCAAGAGTGGGACCAGCATATGGCCGAGTTCACACGGCTGGCCGGCGAGCAGTGCAAGACCTACATCGCCGGAATCCCCCAGACTGGCGCGTCCAACGGCGAGATTGTCTGCCCGCCGTATCCCACCCATCCGGATCTGGTGGCCTGGCCGGAGTCCCCCGCGCCCTTCGAAGAGCAAGACCCGCGCTTTCAGCGGGCGCTGGCGGCCATCGCCCGCCAGACCCAGGCGCCGCTGGTGGTGGGAAACATCGGCTCGGACTTCTCGGCGGACAACGGCGGTTGGCATTTTTACAATTCGGCGCTGGTCGTCGGCGCGGACGGCGCGCGCGTGGGCCGCTACGACAAGATTCACCTCGTTCCCTTCGGCGAGTACATTCCCTTTCAGAATTTGCTCGTCTTTGCGCACAAGCTCACCGGGCGAGTGTCGTCGTTCACGCGCGGCGACGAGCGCAAGGTCTTCATTCTGGCCGGCAGCAACGGAGAGAGGCATCGCTACGGGGTCTTCATCTGCTATGAGGCGGTCTTTGCCGACGAGGTGCGCCAGTTCGCCCGCCTGGGCGCCGAGGTGCTGGTGAACATCAGCGACGACGGCTGGTACGGCGACACTAGCGCCGCCTGGCAGCACCTGAATATGGCGCGCATGAGGGCCATCGAAAACCGCCGCTGGATTCTGCGCGACACCAACACCGGCGTCACCGCCGCCATCGACCCCTATGGCCGCGTCCGCCAGAGCATTCCCCGCCACGCCGTCGATGCGCTGCCGGCCGGGTACGGCTTCCGCGACGACATCACCTTCTACACCGCCCACGGCGACGTCTTCGGGTGGCTCTGTGCCATACTGGGTCTGGGGATCGTTGCCTGGGCGGCGGGAAAGACTCTGCGCGCATCGGTCGCGGCTTCATAATCCAAGTCAAAGTCAGGTCATAAGAGCCGAGCCATGTCGTTGAACGATCTCGAATTCGCTTACGCTCCCGTGCGCGATCAAGTGCGCGACCTGCGGGAGTATCTTTGACCCGGCCCGCCTGCGCAGGGAACTAGCCGCAATCCAAACCAAGCTCGCCGATCCGGCCCTCTGGTCCGATCCCAACGCCACCAAGCCGCTCATGCGCGAAAAGAAGCGCCTGGAAGTCATGGTGGCCGACGATGAGGAACTGGTTCGCCGATCGAGCGACATCGAGGCTTACTTCGAGCTGGCCCGCGAGGGTGAGGACGTGCTCGCCGATCTGGAGCGCGACATCAAGGCCCTGGCCGCCTTCAACGAGGATCTCGAAGCTCGCACCATGCTCAGCGGCCAGACCGATCCGCTCAACGCCATCGTCACCGTCCACCCCGGCGCGGGCGGCACCGAGAGCCAGGACTGGGCCGAGATGCTCATGCGCATGTACCTGCGCTGGGCCGAGCAGCAGGGCTTCAAGACCGAGATCAACGACTACCAGGACGGCGAAGAGGCGGGCATCAAGTCCGCCACCTTCACCATCCTGGGCGAGTACGCCTTCGGGCAACTGGCCGGCGAGAGCGGCGTCCACCGGTTGGTGCGCATCTCGCCCTTCGACCAGGCCAAGCGCCGCCACACCTCCTTTGCCTCCGTCTACGTTTCGCCTGAAATCGACGAGACCATTCAGGTCGATCTGAAGCTGGAAGACCTGCGCATCGACACCTACCGCTCCGGCGGCAAGGGCGGCCAGCACGTGAACACCACCGACTCCGCCGTGCGCATGACGCATTTACCAACCGGAATTGTCGTGCAATGCCAGAACGAGCGCAGTCAGCACAAGAACCGCGACAAGGCCATGAAGATGCTGCGCTCGCGCCTCTATGAGTACGAGCTCGAAAAGAAGCGGGCAGTAAGCAAGAAGCTGGAAGACTCGAAGCTCGAAATCAACTTCGGCTCGCAGATTCGCTCCTACGTTTTGCAGCCCTACCGCATCGCCAAGGACCACCGCACCAAGGTCGAGGTGGGCGATGTGGACAGGGTGCTCGATGGCTATCTGGAGCCGTTCCTGCGCGGCTATCTGCTGGCCAAGCGCCGCGGAACCGCTGTGGCCGCCGCGCCCGACGACGATCTCGACGTGTAAGTGCCAGTTCAGATCGCGCAACCGGGTGCCCCACCCTCGCCGCGTTCTTGTTTTTGCGGCTAGGGTGGGAAACATCGACGACTCTGATGCCGGAGGGTAGCTCATGACCAACGATCCCGCCCTCATCGACGAGATGCTGCGCACATCGCGGACCATCGCCGTGGTGGGCATGAGCGACAAGCCCAGCCGCGCCAGCCATCAGATCGGCCTTTATCTGGCCAGCAACGGCTACTACCTGACGGGCGTGAATCCGAACCTCGTCGAGGTGCTGGGAATCAAGTGCTACCCGGACCTCGACGCGGCGCAAACCGCGGCCCGGCAGTCAACCGGCTTCGGCATCGACCTGGCGAACGTCTTCCGCGCCCCGGAGCATGTTCCCGCCATCGTTGACGACGTCATCCGTCTGGGTATCCCCTACTTGTGGCTGCAGGACGGGGTGATCCACGACCAGGCCGTCGCCCGCGCCCGCGCCGCCGGAGTCAAGTGCGTTGTGAACGATTGCATCTATCGGCGGCACATGAACCGCCAGCATTCGCCGCGGTAGAGCGGAGATAAGGCTCAGGTCCGAGCAAGGCCTTTTCCAACCGGAGCCGCCCCGCCTGACGAAGCCCCGGCAGTCGAACTTGTCAAGGCTTCATTGCGTTTGCTGGGCCGCCCCCTGGCGATTCCGGCGTGGAGTTGCTCAGGTCAGGGTTCCTCTTTGCGACAGGAGCGGAGAGAGCTTTCTCCTGGTCCTTGCGAATCCGCTCCAGCAGATCGGCGGCGAGATAATAGTCCTCCATCTCGGCGATGCCGCTCTCGATGATCAGGCGAAGATAGAAGGCTTTCGTCCGCCCCGTCTTCGCAGCCAGGCGATCCAACCTCTTTGAAACTTCCGGCGTAAGCCTTATCGAGGTTGCCACCGATCCCGCTCCTCTTGGATTTGTGTGCTCATTGTATTCCGCCTGTCAAGACACGCGTATACCACTTCCGGCTCACACGCCGGCAGCCCAGCTCCGGCCGCGGCCCCCGGTGACTCGCATCACACCCCCAGCTTCCCAAATCCTGAATAATCAAGAAGGCTGGCCATGAATGCGCCTGTGCCGTGGTCCGGTCTTCATTCCTTTATCCGGTTTCCGCAACCGTACGCGGAGGCCGGCCGTTCATTCACCCGCTCGAATCGGAGTCCTGCCATATGTACAAAATCGTGGAAGCGCGCAGCGCCGGCCTCAATATCAAGCAGTTTGTCATCGAGGCGCCGCGCATTGCGCGCAAGCAGAGGCCGGGGCAGTTCCTCATTCTCCGCCTCCATGAGAAGGGCGAGCGCATTCCGCTCACCATCAAGTCCTCCGATCCCAAGGCGGGCACGGTCACCATCGTGGTGCAGGGCGTCGGCAAGACCACCTCGCTGCTCAACTGCCTGCAGGCGGGCGACTCGATTCTGGATGTCGTCGGCCCCCTGGGACGGCCCTCGGAGATTGAGAACTACGGAACGGCGGTGATTCTTGCCGGCAGCGTGGGCACGGCCATGGCGCTGCCCACCGCGAACGCGCTCAAGCAGGCCGGCAACCATGTGATCTTCATCGAGGGCGCGCGCTCGGCGGAGATGGTGGTCTTTGAAGACGAGGTCCGCCGAGCCAGCGTCGAGGCCTACGTGATGACCGACGACGGCAGTTACGGCGAACAGGGTTTGGTGACCAAAAAGCTCAGCGAGTTGATTGCCGCCGGCCGCAAGATCGACTTTGTGCTCGCCGTCGGCCCGGTTCCCATGATGCGCGCCGTGGCCCGCATCACCGCCCCGCTGGGCATTAAGACCATGGTCAGCCTCAACTCCGTCATGGTGGACGGCACGGGCATGTGCGGCGGCTGCCGGGTTCTCTTGGGCGACAAAAGCAAGTTCGCTTGCGTCGATGGGCCGGAGTTCGACGCCTCGCTGGTCAACTTCGAGGTTCTCATGCAGCGCAATGCCATGTATCGCGACCAGGAGTGCCAGTCGCTGAAGTATTTCGAGGAGCACAAGGACGAGGAAGTGGCCGAGCTTCGCGAGGAATTGACCGCGGAGGAGATCCATCATGCCTGAAACCAGACCGCTGCCCCGCTCCGCGATGAATGTTCTTCCGCTGAAAGAGCGCATGAAGATTCTGCGCAGGCACATGCCGGAGCTGGACCCGCGGGTGCGCTGCCGCAACTTTGCCGAGGTGAACCTGGGCCTGTGCCCGGCCGACGCCCTCACCGAGGCCTCTCGCTGCCTGGAATGCGCCAAGCCGGGCTGCGTGGTCGATTGCCCGGTGGGCGTCAAGATCAAGGAAATCGTGGCCCTCATCTATGCGGGCGATTATCTGGCCGCCGCGGCCAAGCTGCGCGAGGATAACGTGCTGCCCGCCATCACCGGCCGCGTCTGCCCGCAAGAGCACCAGTGCGAAGGCGGATGCGTGCTGGGCAGGAAGGGAGCGCCGGTGGCCATCGGCAACCTGGAGCGCTTTGTGGCCGACTTCGAGCGCGCCAGCGGAAAGCTTGGACTGCCCGCCAACGCCCCGCCCACGGGCAAGTGCGTGGCCATTGTGGGCAGCGGCCCGGCCGGGCTCTCGGCCGCCGGCGATCTGGTGCAGAAGGGCCATCGCGTGCGCGTTTTCGAGGCCCTGCACGAGTTGGGCGGCGTGCTCGTCTACGGCATTCCGGAGTTCCGCCTGCCCAAGGCGATCGTGAAGGAAGAAGTGGACAACCTGCGCCGCATGGGCGTCGAGTTCGAGACCAACGTGGTTGTCGGCAAAAGCGTCACCATCGACGAGCTGATGCGCGACGAGAGCTATGACGCGGTCTTTGTGGCCACCGGAGCGGGGCTGCCGGTCTTTCTCGGCGTGCCGGGCGAGCACTTCAACGGCGTTTACTCGGCCAATGAGTTCCTCACCCGCGTGAATCTGATGCGGGCCTACAACGCCGCCGAATACGATCAGCCGGTCTACGACTGCCGCGATCGCGACGTGATTGTGGTGGGCGGAGGCAACACCGCCATGGATGCGGTGCGCGTCGCGCGGCGGCTCGGCGCTCGAACGGCAACGCTGGTCTATCGCCGCTCCCAGGCTGAGATGCCGGCCCGCGCCGAAGAGGTCAAGCACGCTCGCGAAGAGGGCATCGAGTTCCGCATGTTGACCAATCCCATCGAGTTCCTGGGCGACCAGAAGGGCTGGCTCACCGGCGCGCGCTGCGTGCGCATGGAGCTGGGCGAGCCGGACGAAAGCGGCCGCCGCCGCCCGGTCGCGATCGCGGGCTCGGAGTACACTCTGCCCGCCAGCGTGGCCATCATCGGCGTCGGTACCACCGCCAATCCCCTCATCCAGAGCACCACGCCCGATCTCAAGACCAACAAGTGGAACTACATCGTGGCCGATGAGAACTCGATGCGCACCAGCAAGCGCGGCGTCTTCGCCGGCGGCGACATCGTCACCGGCGGCGCAACGGTGATCCTGGCCATGGGCGCCGGCCGAAAAGCCGCCGCGTCGATCCACGAGTACTTAACCAGCGGCAATTGGTAGAAGGCGATCTCCCATGCATTTTGAATTAGGGTGGAATTTGAGACGCTCCCCGCCAAGATTCTTATTGACATCCGACACATGTCGCGTTACGGTAAAGTGTGATTCGGTCAATTCGCCACAAAGGGCTGAAGCAGCTCTTTGAACACGATGATCCAAGCGGCGTAAACCCGGAACATGTTGGCAAGCTTCGGAATATTCTGGCGACGCTTCATGCCGCCCCTACGGTTGCCCACATGGACCTGCCGGGATTCCGGTTGCATTCGCTCAAAGGAGAGATGAAAGGCCTTTGGTCGGTGACTGTTCGGGCCAACTGGCGGGTGATTTTTCGCTTTGATGGGGACGCGGAGGAAGTAGATTATGTCGATTACCACTGAAAGAAACCAGCCCATGACCATGAAGAACCCGCCGCACCCTGGCCTTGTCGTGTTGGAGGAATGTATCGAGCCGTCAGGCTTGACGATCACAGATGCCGCCGCCGCCCTTGGGGTGACGCGCAACACGCTTTCAGAACTCGTCAACGGGAAACGCGGCATATCCCCCGAGATGGCAGTCAGAATCTCTCAGGTGTTTGGTGGCACAGAAGAAGGCTGGCTTGCGCAACAGGCCCAGTACGACCTCGCCCAAGTTCACCGCGAACGCCTCCAACTCAAGCGATTGGCGATTGCTTAAGTTGCGCTTTCCTGCCCCATCTATTGGCCGTGTGCCCGCAGGTCTCGCCTTTGAGACCTGGGATACGCATGAATCCACCAGAATCTGATGACATGCAAGTGGTAAAAGACAGCCGGTTCAGCAGGCGATTGCGCGGATGTGCCCTTCCCGCGCATAATCCAGCAACTTCCGGTCTCTTGTAACAATGACGAAGCCCTGAACGCGAGCGGTGGCCGCGATGATGCGATCTGCCGGATCGGCGGGGGGCGATCCGGGCAGCGCAGTCGAGTCCAGCAGAATCTTCGGCGTCAAATCGGCCAGCCGCACGCTGGGCATGGCCAGCAGCCTCTCAAACCAAATCTCGGGAGAAAGCGTGAGTTGCAGGCGTTGCTTGGCGATCAGCGTTCCAATCTCCCATGCCGTAATGGGCGAGACGTAGACGCCAATATGGGCCGCGCCGGCGCTGAGAATGGCCGTGCGGCTCTCCTGGGAGATCGGTTCGCCGCCCATCAGCCAGAGCGCGGCGCAAGTGTCGAGCAGAATGGAATCGGCCACTTACTGCTCCGCCTCCCAAATCTCCCCAGTGCTCTCCGTCAGATCGACGCCCGGAGCAACGGTGACCGTTCCCCGCATCGCGCCCCAAAGATCGAAGGGCTCGCGGGCATCGTCGTTCACAGGAACGACAGCCGCGATGGGGCGATTGTGCTTGAGCAGGACGATGCGATCGGTCTTGCCTTGCGCCACATCGTCGATCAGTCCCAGGCACTGCGCCTTGAAGGCTGTAACGCCGATGGCGGATTCGTTTGTCGAGACAGCCGGCATGATTGCCTCCGTTATGGACCAGTATAAGTGGACCAGAAATAAAAAGCAAGAGGCCAGGAATCGGTCTTCCGCCAAGAGAGATCAGGAGCTCTGCATCAATCAGATTGAAGTTCGTGGACTCCCCGGTCTCAAAGGCGAGGCCTGGGACAACCGCTCAATTTGGGGTGGCCAGACCTTGGACACCGGCCTTTGTGGAACCCACCCTTCGCCAGAAAGAAGCGAAGGATGGGCCACCCTCATTTGCGAGTTATCAAGGGTGGGGTACCCGGCGGCTGAATCAGGGGTTCCGCAGCTCCGTCCTAAATGGCCGGGTGCGCCAAGGGCGTCCACCGCGGCGGACGCCCTTGGAGTTAAAGCGGGCTGTGAAGGACTAGCTGGTGGTGTGGGCCGGTCCGGTCTGTTTCTCTTCGAGGGCCGCTTGCGCCGCCGCCAGCCTTGCCGTCAGCAGACGGAAGGGCGAGCAGGAGACGTAGTTGAGGCCGATCTTGTGGCAGAACTTGACGGATTCGGGATCCCCGCCATGCTCGCCGCAGATGCCCACCTTGAGGGTGGGGCGGGTGTTGCGTCCCTTGGTGGTGGCCATCTTGACGAGGAGTCCGACGCCGGCCTGGTCGAGGGTGGCGAAGGGATCCTGCTTGAAGATGCCGTACTTGAGATAAGCGGGCAGGAAGTTGTTGATGTCGTCGCGGGAGATGCCGAAGGTGGTCTGCGTGAGGTCATTGGTTCCGAAGCTGAAGAACTCGGCCTCTTCGGCGATCTGGTCGGCGGTAAGCGCCGCGCGCGGCAGCTCGATCATGGTGCCCACCATGTAGTCGACGGTCGTGCCCGTCTCCTTGAAGACCTCCGCTGCGACGCGGCGGATGATGGCGGACTGATTGCGCATCTCTTCAATGGAGCCGATGAGCGGGACCATGATTTCGACGTGCGGATCGCCGCCCGCGTTCTTGACGGCGACGGCGGCCTCGATGATGGCGCGGGCCTGCATCTCGGTGATCTCGGGGAAGGTGATGCCGAGGCGGCATCCGCGCAACCCGAGCATGGGGTTCTGTTCGTGCAGCTCTTCGACACGCGCCAGCAGCGGCCGGAGTTCTTTGATCTTCGGCGAGCTGGGATCGGTGTCAACGAGGTGGGAGATTTCGACCAGCAGATCTTCGCGCTTGGGCAGAAACTCATGCAGCGGGGGATCGAGCAGGCGGATGGTGACGGGCAGGGACTCCATGGTCTTGAGGAGGCCCTCGAAGTCGGCGCGCTGCATGGGCAAGAGCTTCTGCAAGGCGGCGCGGCGGTCAGCCTCGTTGTTGGCCAGGATCATGGTCTGCATGTGTCCGATGCGGTCTTCGGCAAAGAACATGTGCTCGGTGCGGCAGAGGCCGATGCCTTCAGCGCCGAAGAGGCGAGCATTCTTGGCGTCGCGAGGGATATCGGCGTTGGCGCGGACGCGCAGGCGGCGGACCGGATCGACCCAGCTCATGTAGGTGACCAGATCCGGATCGTCCGGCTGAGCAGGGAGGGTCTTGAGCTGGCCCTTGATGACGCGGCCGGTAGTGCCGTCGAGCGAGATAAAGTCGCCCTCGCGAAAGGTTTGACCCTTGACGCGGAGTTCCTTGTTGGCTTCGTCCACGACGCAATCGCCGGCGCCGGCCACGCAGCACTTGCCCATGCCGCGGGTGACGACAGCGGCGTGGGAGGTCATGCCGCCGCGCGAGGTGAGAATGCCGGTGGCGACTTCCATGCCGGCGATGTCTTCAGGGGTGGTTTCGCCGCGGACCAGGATGATGACCTTGTAGGTGCCGTTGGCGTGGGCCTTGACCGCGTCCTCGGCAGTGAAGACGATTTGGCCGACAGCCGCGCCGGGCGAGGCCGGCAGGCCGGTGGCCAGAACTTCGATCTTCTCGCCCTTTTCCACCAGGCGGGGGACCAGGAAGTCGTAGAGCTGATTGGGCTCGACGCGGTGAATAGCTTCTTCCTGCGTGATGAGGCCTTCCTTCACCATGTCGATGGCGACGCGAACGGCGGCCAGGCCGGTGCGCTTGCCGTTGCGGGTCTGCAGCATGTAGAGCTTGCCATCCTGGATGGTGAACTCGAAGTCCTGCATGTCGCGATAGTGCCTTTCCATCTTGCCAGTGATGTCGCGGAGCTGCTCGTAGACCTCGGGCATGGCGCGCTCCAGCTCGCTGATGGAGAGCGGCGTGCGGACGCCGGAGACGACGTCTTCGCCCTGGGCGTTCATCAGGTATTCGCCGAAGAAGGCGTGCTCGCCGGTGGCGGGATTGCGCGTGAAGCCTACGCCGGTGCCGGAGTTCTCGCCCAGGTTGCCGAAGACCATGGCTTGCACGTTGACGGCGGTGCCGAGCATGTCGTCGATGTTGTTGATGCGGCGATAGACCTTGGCGCGATCGTTCTGCCAAGAGCGGAACACGGCGTCACGCGCCATCACGAGTTGTTCGCGCGGATCCTGCGGGAAGTCGCGCTTGGCGTGCTTCTTCACGACCTTCTTATATTCGACGATGACTTCCTGCAGATCTTTCGCGGTGAGATCAGTGTCGAACTTCGTCTTGCGCTGTTTCTTCTTCGCGTCAAATACTTCTTCGAACGCTGATTTCTCAATGTCGAGGACGACGTTACCAAACATCTGAATCAACCGCCGATAAGAATCAGCCGCGAACCGCGGATTGTTGCTGCGCTTGGCCAGTGCTTCCACGCTCTTGTCGTTCAGACCGAGATTGAGAATCGTATCCATCATCCCGGGCATGGAAAACTTTGATCCCGAGCGCACGCTCACCAGCAACGGATTCTCGCCCGTGCCCAGTTTCTGCCCTTGTAGGGTTTCGAGTTGTGCGAGGGCCGCGTCCATCTGCTTGTCGACGTCCGGAGACAAACCGCCCCGCATGTATTCGCGGCAGGCTTCGGTCTGAATGGTGAATCCCGGAGGCACAGGCAGGCCAGCGTTGGTCATCTCCGCCAGACCGGCGCCCTTGCCGCCCAGCACATCCTTC
>JBEKPA010000027.1:0-20549 GCA_049521195.1 Occallatibacter sp. | reverse complement strand
ATTCACACGACAACCAACCTGGAGGTCGGCGCTACCTATTTACACGACAGCCGACCTGGAGGCAGGCGCTACCTATTTACGGATAGGTTCTTGGCCCCTGGTCCCTGGTCCCTCAGTCCCTTCGTTCACTGGAACATCAGCACCAGGAACCAGGCATTCAATCCCGCGATGAGAGCGGCCGTGAACCAGGAGAGCCCTTGCAGCCAGCGGCCGTTGACGAACTCGCCCATCTTCTTGCGGCTGCCGGTGAAGATCACCAGCGGAACGACGGCGAAGCTGAGTTGGAGCGACAGAATTACCTGGCTGAGCAGAAGCAGCTTCTCCGTGCCCCGCTCGCCGGTGATGGCCACAACAATGATGGTGGGAATGATGGCCAGGGTGCGGGTGATGAGGCGGCGCAGCCAGGGGGCAACCTTGATGTGGATGAAGCCTTCCATGACCACCTGG
Organism: Occallatibacter sp.; assembly: GCA_049521195.1. Taxonomy (GTDB): domain Bacteria; phylum Acidobacteriota; class Terriglobia; order Terriglobales; family Acidobacteriaceae; genus Telmatobacter. The sequence goes on along the minus strand of JBEKPA010000027.1, from coordinate 20,102 downwards.
CCGGCGAGGGTTCCGGTGATGGAGGAGTTCTGCCCGGAGGCCAGCAGAGCGATGGCGAAGAGGGTGCTGGCGCCGGCCGCGCCCACCAGAGGGCTGAGCAGCTTGTAGGCGTCCTGAATGGCCGCAACCTCAAAGTGGCCGCTGCGATTGAAGACTGCCGCCGCGACCACCAGAATGGCCGCATTCACAAACAGCGCGATCATGAGGGCCAGCGCGGAGTCCACGTTGGCCATGAAGATGGCCTCGCGCTTGCCCTCGGGCGTGCGCTGGTAGCGGCGGCTCTGCACGATGGAGGAATGCAGGTAGAGATTGTGAGGCATGACCGTTGCGCCAAGCATGCCGATGGCGATGTACAGCATCTCCGGGTTGGTGACGATGGAGGTCGAAGGGACGATCAGATTCTTGAAGACCGGCCAGTACTCCGGCCGGGAGAGAAACACTTGCACGCCGAAGAGGGCGATGATGGTGCCGATCAGCGTAATTACCAGCGCCTCCACGTAGCGGAAGCCCCAGCGCTGCATGAGCAGGATCAACAGCACGTCCAGGCTGGTGATGAGCACGCCGTAGAAGAGCGGAATGTGGAAGAGCAGGTTCAGGGCGATGGCCGAACCGATGACCTCGGCCAGATCGCAGGCGGCGATGGCGATCTCCGCGCCCACCCAGAGCGAAAAACTCGCCCAGCGGCTATAACTCTCGTTGCATAGCTGGGCCAGGTCGCGCTCCGTGGCCACGCCCAGCTTGAGCGACAGGCTCTGCAACAGGATGGCCATCAGGTTGGAGGCCATGATGACGAAGAGCAGCGTATAGCCGAAGCGCGAGCCGCCGGCAATATCGGTGGCCCAGTTGCCGGGGTCCATGTAGCCCACGGAGATCAGGAACCCTGGGCCCAGAAAGCCCAGCAGCCGGCGCCAGTAGACGGGCGAACGCGAGATGCGCACGCTGGAATGCACCTCCGGCAGAGAGGGCTCGATCAGCTCGGCTAGAGGAAGAGTCTCTGTGTACATGAGTGCGCAAGAAGAGCCGTTAAGGCCCTTTCAACACCAGTATGCCACAGGTTATTAATTACGATTAACGCTTTTTCTTATATTTAATTACGATGAAATTTCCGGTCGCAGCCAGACCGCCTCCGCAGCCGGCCTTCCCAGGATAGAGTTTCCTGTAGGTAGCTCAATCGAAACGGTTTGGTCGTAGTTCTGGCTGACCACGCGGAGGCTCTGTCCGGGGCCGATGCCGGCCTGGTGGAGAAAGAGCAGCAACTTGTGATCGCGCTCGTGGAGGCTGGCGACGGTGTAACGCTGGCCCTCGGCGGCCTCGGAAAGGGGCGTTTCGCCGCGCTCTTTACGCTTGGCCGGACTTTCGGGCAGCACCTGGTTGCCGTGAGGACAGGCGCCGCCCTCGCCCAGCTTCTCCTTGAGTTTGGTTTCAAAGGCCGGCGAGACGGCGTGCTCCAGGCGCTCGGCCTCTTCGTGAATCTCGTACCACTCCATGCCGAAGACTTCGCTCAACATGCGTTCGATCAGGTGGTGGCGCACGGCGGTGTGATAGGCGTTTTCGCGCCCCGCCGCGGTAAGGCGCACAATGCCGTCTCCGCGCATTTCGACGTAGCCATCGCGCTTGAGCCGCTTGAGCGCCATGGTTACGGCCGGCGCCGAGACCTCAAGCCAGTGGGCCAGCGTGGCCGGAATCACCTGGCGGCCCTCGGCTTCGGCCTCCAGAATGGCCTTGAGGTAGTTCTCCTTCGATACGTAGATCGAGTCTTTCATCGCGGGACTTGATCCAGTCTAACCCGCGGCGGCGCCCACCCGCTCCGGCCGGGGGCTCGCGCGACGAAAATGATCCCATGACACGCCAGCCGATATAATTCCCATGGAGATGGTTCTACGCGGCGTGTCGCGGCAATGTCTGCCGCTCAACCGGCAGCGACGCGGCTTGCCGATGCAGCTTCGGTGGTCGCGGGCGCAGGCCTGGAGCAGCCATTTTCGAATACCGCACGCAGCCGTGGATGCGGAAAGGACGGAGACTAACCAGTGGGAGTGGGCCTCGCGCACGTCCTTTCTTTCCAGTTCTATTGGCTGGCGGTTACGGTGGCTCTGCTTGCCTGGGTCATCGTGCTCAGAAGGCGCATCCGCGCAAGTGAAGAGCGATTCCGTCACATGGCTCAACACGATGCCTTGACGGGACTGGCGACGCGCCCGGTGCTGCAAGACCGGCTCACTGCCGGGCTGGAGGCTGCCAAGCGCCACCATAATGGACTGGCGCTTCTGATGCTGGACATCGACCGGTTCAAGGACATCAACGATACGCGCGGCCAGCACGCCGGCGACGAGGTCTTGCGGGTCACGGCCGAGCGCATCGTTCAAGCCGTGCGCAAGAGCGATACGGTGGCAAGAATGGGAGGCGACGAGTTCGTTGTGCTGCTCCCCGATCTGATCGATCCGCGAGCAGCCGAGAGTATTGCCGCGAAACTCGTGACCATGCTGTCAGCTCCCGTTCCGTTTGCGGGCCGTGAGCTGCCGGTTAGCGTCAGCATTGGGGTTTGCACTGCCTCGCCAGGTGAGCTGGATCCCGATGTGCTGCTGAGGAATGCGGATGCTGCGCTGTACCTCGCCAAGGCGCAGGGGAGAAACTGTTTTGAGGTTTTCTTCATCGGGACGGGCGAGGCTTGAGACGACGGCAGTTGGAAGGGCGCCTCAGGCCGGCCGCGCGGCCTTCTCGATATAGCGAGTGATCAGGCGGGCGGGTAGAAAGCGGACCAGGAGAGCGTTGAACTTGCCGCCGAAGTAGGGAATGATCGTCCGCTGGCCGCGGGCCAGTGCGGCGACAGCCAGCCGGGCCACATCCGGAGCCGGCTGCATGGCCCGGCCCTTGAGCGGGGTGCCGTGGGCCACGTCCACGAACTCGCTCTCAGTGGGGCCTGGACAGAGCGCTGTTACCTTGACGCCGAAGCGGGCCACCTCGGCAGCCAGCCCGAGGGCAAAGAAGCGATCGAATGCCTTGGTGGCCGCGTAGGTGGTAATGTACGGCACCGGCTGAAAGCTGGCCGTCGAAGCCAGCACCAGCACCCAGCCCCGGCGGCGCTCGACCATGCGCGGCACAAACAGGCGCGTCAGGCGCACGACGGCCTCGCAGTTCACGCGGACCTGGCTGAGTTCCTGATCGATATTGCTTTGGGCGAAGAAGCCGTACTGGCCCAGACCGGCGTTGTTAACCAGAATGTCAACGGTGAGGCCGACGCCCTCGGTGGCAGCGTAAATCTGCCCGGGCGCGGCCGGATCGTTGAGGTCGGCAACGACGATGCGCACCTCGGTTCCCTGGGCCGCAAGCTCGGCGGCCAGCGCCTCAAGCCGTTCCGTGCGGCGCGCCGTGAGGATGAGCTTGGCGCCGTGCATCGCCAGTTCCCGCGCCAGCGCCGCGCCGATTCCAGCGCTGGCCCCGGTGACCAGCGCCCATCTGCCGTTGAACTCCCGCGTGTTTGCCATCGTGGGGCTATGATAACGAATGGCGCAGCGAATGGATGGCCAGGAGCGGACTCAGCGGTATACTTCGCGACGATTTCCAATGCGCACAACCAGGATGCGAACCAGTTTATCTTCGATGCTGGCTATGATCCGGTAATCGCCAACCCGGTACTTCCAAAGATCGCCGAGTTCTGTACCCTTCAGCGCTTCGCCAATACTCCGCGGATTCTCAAGTGGAGCGATGCGCTGGAATAGAAAGCTATTGATCCTGCGCGCAACCTGCGGATCAAGCTGAGCCAATTGCCGTCGAGCATTGGGGCTAAGCTCAATCGACCATTCCATATTCCTTCATCACTTCCTCAAGAGGAATCGTCTTGAGACGGCCTGCGTGGATTTCTGCCAACTCTTGCTCGGCGAAGTAGATGTCCTCAAGGTCATCCAGATGCTCAAGAATAGCCTCACGGACGTAAAAGCTCTTGGTCCGGCCGGTTTCCTTTGCCAAGGCGTCGAGACGTTTTTCGATCTCTTGGGGCAATCGAATGGCGAGCATGATGAGCCTCCTCAGAGCGCTATACAAGTATAGCAGATAGCCAGTTCAGCATCCCGCCAATGAGCCAGAACTCTATTCGCTTTCCAAACCCCGCAAGATTTCGAAACCCTTTCGCCATATTCCCTCTTGAGTTAGCGGCTCAACCATATCAGGTTCTATTCATGCAGGGCTATCGGCCAGCAGGGCCCCTTCAAACTCCTCGTTCAGCCAGTTTGAAAACGCCTGGAACTCCTCGTCGCGGCCAAGGAAATCGCGCACCATCTGCCGCCCCGGTTTCGAGCCGCCCTGCTCGAGGACGGTCTTGCGGTAGCGGCTGCCGGCGTCGCAGCCCAGCAGATCCCGAGGGTCGAACTGGGCAAAGAAGTCCAGCGCGATGACCTTGTCGAAGGCGTAGGTATAGTAGTTCGACGAGTAACCGGTGAGGTGGCCGAAGCTGGAGTACATGCGGTTGCCTTCGAGCCAGGTCCAGGGTTGCAGGCCTTCATAGAGCCGCTTGGTGGTGGCGTCCAGGTCGAGGTTGGCGGGGTCCTGATCGTGCAGGTCGAGCGAGAGGGAGGTGTAGTAGAGCTGCGAGCGGACCCAGTCAGCCCGGCCGAATGCGCCGGCCAGCTTCATCTTCCTTATGGTTTCGCCGCAAAGCGTCTCGCCGGTCCGGTAATGCTTGGCAAAGGCCTGGAGCAGCTTCTCGTCGCGGAAGAATTCTTCGAGCATCTGCGAGGGCACTTCGATAAAGTCGCCCTCGGTGGCAAAGCCCGATATCCCGGCCCATTCCGTCCGGCCGCCGAGGATGGCGTGCATCAGGTGGCCGAATTCATGAAAGTAGGTGACCACGTCGCTGTATTGCAGTAACCCTGGGTCGTTGTCGTCGCTTCCTGGGAAGTTGCAGATGAGCGCGGCCTCCGGCAGCGAACGGCCGCGGATGCCGGGGACGATGGGCGCGGCGGAGAACCACTTGTCCTTGCCCTCGCGGGGGTGCATATCGAGGTAGAAACGGCCCACGGCTTCGCCGCCGTCCAGCACGTCGAAGACCGAGACGGCGGGGTGCCATGCGGAGGCCGTCGAGCGGCGGAATTCGATCTTGAAGAGCCGGGCCGCCGTCTCCAGCACTCCGGCCTCGACCTGCGCATAGGGGAAGTAGGGCCGGACGGACTGGGAGTCGAAGTCGAAGGCCGAGCGGCGGAACTGCTCATACCAGAACGCCCGGCCGGTAATGCCGATGGCCGCCAGATCGGGCTGGCGGCGGCGGGCGAAATCGAGAATCAGTTCGTGTTCGCGGCGCGCGCCCTCGCGGCTGGCCTCATCGAGCTTGGCCAGGAACGCGCGCACGTTGGCCGCCGAGCCCATCATCTGGTCGGCGGTGGCCAGATCGGCCCAACTGCGGAAGCCCAGGACGGTGGCAATCTCCTGGCGAGTGGCTAGCAGAGCCTCAAGAATTTCCTTGTTGGCCGGATAGGCGCGGGTGTTATAGGCCAGGAACATGCGATCGCGAAGCGCGGCGCTCCTGGCAAAGGTCATCACCGGCTGCATGTCGGGCGGGTCGGTGGAGAGCGTGACGCGGCCATCGCCGTCGTGCTGATGGCGCGAAACGTAATCGGCGGGCAGCCCGTCCAGCTCGGCCTCATTGGCCTCGACGGTCTTGCCGCCCTCCTGAATGTTGCGGTTGAAGTCGAGCGAGAGGTGGGTCGCCTTCTCGTGCAGGGCCTGCAGGCGGTCGCGAGTGGCCTGGTCCTTGTCCACGCCGGCGAGGCGGTAGCTGAGCAGGGTGCGCTGGACGAAGTGCCTGGTGGCGGCGCTGGCGCCTTCGAACTCGATGGCCGCCAGAGCATCGTAGACAGACCGGTTCAGGCTCAAGGCGCTGCCGGCCATGGCCACCCGCTGGGCTTCAAGCTGGGCCTGATCGCGGACCGCTTTGTCGGCGGCCACGGAGTTGAGCACGCCGGCCTGCGCGCCAGCCAGGCTGAGTTGCTCGATAGCTGCGTCGTAGAGGCGCAGGGAGTTTTCCGGCGTGCGCGGGCCCGCGACGGCCAGCAGAGCGGCCAACGCCGCCTCATGCGCCGCCAGACGCGCGCCGACCCAGGCGGAGAGCGCTTCGGCGGATTGGGCTCCGCCCGCATCCCAGGCGCGAACGACTTCGACTGCGGCAACGGGGGCAGGATCCTGAGCAGGCATAGGGTGTAAACTCCTCCAGATTTCTAGGGTGCCACAATGAAGTGGGCTCCGGGATTCTCTACTTTGATGTGGGTCGTTTTCCGGTCAGAGATATCGGCTCTCAGTGCTCTTGGGATAGATCCGGCACGGATGCCTCCTGCGTAAGCGAATCGTCCTCAGTGTCGGGCCAGTCATTCATTCTCGTTCGTTTGGAGAACCTAATCACATTCGGCTTGAGGGGGATTTCTTCACTTGTCGCCCCCTCATAATCCATGAACATTCTGCGGAGTTCTTGTGCTGACACCCGAGTGTCCGCACAAAGTGCAGAGTAGTCCACTGGGTCTCCATATACGATTTCAACCATTTTCCGCAAAAGCCTTGGCTTCTCAATTGGGATATCCAATGCCTCTGGTTCGCGGGTCTTCATTCCAAGCGCAGAAAGCTGATGGAATAGATAGTGGTATTGGCGTTTGGATATAAGGTTCAGATCAGATGCTCTCGTGATCAAGGATGCGATTGATACACCCCAGCGAGGCTTGAGTTTCGCCAAGCTCGTTATGGTGACGGGTTCCTGAATCTCCTGACGCATGGCCGCCTCTGGCATCAGCCATTCGGCACCAAACGCGAATGCTTCCGCCTCGATCTCATCGTGAGCTTTGCGCAGGAATGACCTGTGCATCGCCAGATGACCAATCTCATGTGCAATGCTGAGCCGTGTGCGATCTACTGAGTTCCCCTCGATTGAATACGCGACAATTGGAGAACACCTTCCATCAGGTCGGCTCATCCAGACAGAAAATGCATCCCCCGATTCGGTTCTGGGCAACACTATGAAGGTGACGCCAGCTCTTTCGAGGGGCCGGATCAAGCTATTCATTGGGGACGCGACGTCGATCCCCAACGATTTCTTAATCGACCGCGCGGCCTCAGCAGGGTACGCGTTAGTTTCGGGGATGCTGACTGGGATTTGCTTGAGCTTTTCCGCTAGAACTGCGTAAACCGAGAAGACGTGTTCGGCGTAGCGAACAGCGTCCAGTACTTCGCGCCTTCTGATCGACTTGGGGGCGCGAAATATTACTTCCGATATTGGAAACTCGGGGTGTGGCGCTTCATTAAAATACGCCAGCGGGAACTTGGTGGCGAAAGCGACGGCCTCAAGCATTTCGTCTGAGGGGAGTCTGAATCCACCTTCAACCTGGGCGATTAATGACTTGCTCTTGCCGATCTTTTTGGCCAATTCGTCTTGAGTCCACGCACGGATCTCCCGCGCTTGCCGTATTCGCTCTCCGAAATGCATATCCGCCCCTCTATTGTTCGGACTCTTGGCTCTCGTCGTCTCTAAATAGGTCGTCCAAATCATCCGATCTTGAAGGCGTTTCCCTCTGCACAATCATCCAGTTGGCTGGGTGAGGAACAGGAATCATCCAGTAGTCCTTGCACATGCTGTCCTTTGTGCAGCACAGCTGAAGGCTGAGATTCGTCCCCGCTTCGCTGCAATCCCAAAGCACGAGAAGACATCTTAACGGCGGGACTGTTCCGTCCACCCAGAGGTTGGGATTGAAATGTTGGTAGAACGCCGTCCTCGGCTCGGTGGTGGCTTTCGGAATCTCCGATCCCTTCAGGATTCGGACCGCCAGTCCTTCAAACTTTGTGGACAGACCCTCCATCGCCACGTTCTCCATCGCTACCGCACGCGGGATATCGTCGACTTCGATTGGGCGGGGTCGATCCTTTAGAAATCTCTTTGTATCCGCTCTGGTCATATGCGAGACCAAGTGGCCGGAGCCTTCCCAACCGTTTTCCGCCACGATCTGAACCGCCTTGGGAATAGCTTGCTCAAGTGCCTCATAGACCGGAATGAGAAGCGGACGAAGCGCAAATAGGACCACCTCAGGGTCGGTATCCAGCGTGAAATTTAGCATCCGGTTACACCTTTCTGTAAACAAATTACACCATAAATGACAAAGCCGCAAGTTTTTCTTGTGGAAATCTTCGGATGATCTCGCCGGACAGCACTTTAGCGTCGTCCGGGCTCGATCCAGCACGCAGTTTTGGCTCAGCGCTCACCCCTTGGCGAACATCTGCTTGATGCCGCGGAGCGCCTGCCGCGTCCGTTCCTCGTTCTCGATGAGCGAGAAGCGCACGTGGCCGTCGCCGTAGTCGCCAAACCCGATTCCAGGCGAGACGGCAACCCTGGCCTCGGTGAGCAGGAGCTTCGCGAACTCCAGCGAACGCAGCTTCCGGTACTGCTCGGGAATCTGCGCCCAGACGAACATGGTGGCCTTGGGCAAAGCCACCGGCCAGCCCAGCTTGTTCAGCCCCTCCACCAGCACGTCGCGGCGCTTGCGATAGTTTTCGCAGATCTCGCGAACGCACTCCTGCGGCCCCTCAAGCGCCTGGATCGAAGCCACCTGGATGGGCGTGAACGTGCCGTAATCGTAGTAGCTCTTCAGGCGGGCCAGGGCGTTGACCAGGACCGGGTTGCCAACCATGAAGCCGACCCTCCAGCCGGGCATATTGTAGCTCTTCGACAGGGTGAAGAATTCGACCGCAACCTCCTTGGCGCCGGGAACCTGGAGCACGCTGGGCGGCTTGTAGCCGTCGAAGGCCAAATCCGCGTAGGCCAGGTCCTGGATCAGATGAAACCCATACTCGCGCGCCAGCTCGACGAGGCGCGCCAGAAACGGCAGTTCCACGCACTCCGTGGTGGGATTTGACGGGAAATTGACGATCAGCGCCTTGGGCCGCGGCACCATGCGGGGAATCAGATCCTCAAGCTGGGCCAGGAACTGCCCCCGGTCGTGTATCGGCACACTCACCACGTGCGCCCCGGCGATCACCGGCCCAAAAATATGAATCGGATAGCTGGGGTTGGGCACCAGCACCGTGTCGCGGGCGTCGAGGATGGCCAGACAGAGGTGCGCGATGCCCTCCTTGGAGCCGATGGTTGCTATCGCCTCGGTCTCCGGGTCCAGATCGACGTCGTAGCGGGTCTTGTACCAGTTGGTGATGGCGCGGCGCAGGTGTGGAATGCCGCGCGAGGCTGAGTAGCGATGCGTGGTGGGATTCTGCACCGTCTCGATCAATTTGTCCACGATGTGCTTGGGCGTGGCTCCGTCGGGATTGCCCATGCCGAAGTCGATGATGTCTTCGCCGGCGCGGCGCGCGGAGCGCTTCATGGCGTCGGTGATGCTGAAGACGTAAGGCGGGAGGCGCTGAATTCTCGAAAACTCTTCCATGATGACTCCATTATCAACTGCGCGCGGGCAGTGCAAGGTGAACAAGGGGCAGGAATCGGGCGCGGATGGACCTGATTCAGAACTGCTTGCTGGGATTTGGGATGAGAAAAACGGGTATCTAGGCGGCCGGAGCCGCAGCTGCGCGGGCGATGGCGAAGGCGGGATGGCGGGGGTGGTGCATGGATTGATTATAGCGCGTTGGTCGGAAACAGCGGACTGCGCTCGGTTTCACGCGGCTCTTGATCGGAGGGGATTCTTGATGCCAACCGGTTGACCGCTGAGTTGACCGTAATAAAGCCGACGACGACAAGCACGACGCCTATCACGGTATAGGCAATGTCCAACGGCAGGTTGTAGGTTTCTCCGGCCTTCCAGCTCCTGGCGAGACGAGGTAGCGAATCATCGAGAAGTCCAGTCCCGAAGATGATCCAAAGGATCTGCGTGTTGATGAACAACTTGGGATGTAAATCGTGAGTGTTACGGTGGGTGCGCTTCATGGCGGATAGTTTAGCACGAATTCTTGGTGCATGAGCTTCATCTTCGGGCTGCGGTTTTGCTCAGCCTCAATACTCTGGCGGGGGCGGTGAGATGGAAGTGTCAGGGCTTACCTTCGGCCGCAAGACGCATGTTGTCGGTTGGTTCGGCGACATAAGTAACTACCTGCGGACAACGAAAGCAGGCTGATTTGCCTTCCTGCTGGTACCAGCGGCAAGAGGCGCGGATGAGGCAGGCGGGCAGGCCGTCGGTAACCGCGGGAAGGATTTGTACGATCCGCGTAACGAGACGGCAGTCCTTGCCGTCGAAGTGGCAGCATTTCGTCTCCTGGCAGGGAGCGGCGAAACGAAGTACCTGTGTTGCCTTGACTTGCCCCGCGAGGGCCAGCACTTCGTCGCTTACCGGCAAAAACTCATTCAGATATGCGACTTCGGGAGCATCCGGCGTCCCGCCGACGACTCCGAGGACGCGGCTGCCGGGCATATCCGGTTGCGCGCTCGGGCAGTAGAGGTGCTGCTCGTCCGCGGCAATTTGCGCAGGCGCAGCCTGATTCTGAGGCATAATCCATCTCCGGCGTCGAAGTATCCACTACTCTCGGCGCGATTACTTCAGCTTCCTGAAGGAGCTTCCGTTCAACCCGTTCTCTAATAGAAAACGTGAGCGTCCGGCGGGAGCTTGAAGCCGCAGATGAGGTATTTCGGCGCCAGTTGTTCGCCTGCAGATGCGCTTGTCTGCACAGTCCCGGTCACGGGACCGATATGCTGGGAAGCAGACGCCGCAACCGCATTGGCGATTGTGCTCGCCCCATCAAACTCGACAGCTGAGCCGTAATAGATAAGGCCGCAGATGATGCCGGGATTGATGTAGGGGTAAGGGCCGCTGAAACCGGCGGGGACCTTCACGTTGGCTACCGCTTTCTGCACCGCGCCGGAAAGCTGCTGCACAGAGATTGATTTTGGAGTTGCCATGGACTGTCGCTCCTTGTAGGGGAATAAGGGACGGGGAGCGTCCCAAGGGTCGACTTTCGAAGGTAGTTTATGCCCAGGAATGCGGGCAGTCAAGAGAATAAAAACCACTGGTGCTGTCTTAATCCAGGCGGATTTTGGGCGGATTGGGACAGTACCCGCGGCTTTGGTTCCTAGAATGCGCCAACCCCGGAATCCATACTGAAACACGACATGCCTCAATTTCTGCCCGCAGAAGAACAGATGGACCTGCTTGAGAAGGGCGCGGCGGAGATCATCCTGCTTCCGACACCCCGGAATTCTTCCTGAATGCGTCCCAAATCCCGGCACAGTGGTTCCTCTTGCACAGTTTTTCCAGTCGCACGGCGGAACAATTCTTCTTGGGAGATGTGCGCCGCTTGGAGCGCCGCCGCGACGGATAGCGGCGTGCCGAAAGCACGGCGCCACAGCCGGAGATGGACCAGTAACTCAACTCTGCCGGCTACCCTTCTCCCTTTTGGAGGCAGCCGATGAACGCTCTGCTGATCTACCCGGAGTTCCCCGAGACGTTCTGGAGCTTCAAATATGCGCTGTCCTTTCTGGGGAAGCGGGCCGCGCAGCCTCCGCTGGGGCTGATGACGGTGGCCGCTCTGCTGCCGCGCGCCTGGAAGAAGCGCCTTGTGGATGCCAACGTCGAGCGGCTCCGCGACCGCGACCTGGCCTGGGCCGACGTGGTGCTGCTGAGCGGAATGCACATTCAGCGCGAGTCGCTAATAAGCATCGTCGAGCGCTGCCGCGCGCGCGGCCTGCGCACCGTGGTGGGCGGACCCATTGCCAGCAGCCTGTCGGCGGCCGAGCTCAAGGCCGACCACGTGGTCGTCGGCGAGGCCGAGGCGCTGATCGCCGGTCTGGCTCGCGATCTGGAGCAGGGAACCGCCAAGCCCGTCTATCAGGCCGCCGAACGGCCGGCGATGGAGACCAGCCCGCTGCCCGATCTGAGCCTGATCAAGATGAACCGTTACTCGACCATGGCCGTGCAGTATTCGCGCGGCTGCCCGTTCAACTGCGAGTTCTGCGACATCATCGAGATCTACGGCCGACGCCCGCGCACCAAGGCCGTGGCCCAAGTGCTGGCGGAGCTTGACCAGTTGCGCGCGGCCGGCTGGCGCGAAGCTGTTTTTATCGTCGACGATAACTTCATCGGCAACAAGGCGCGGGCCAGGGAGTTATGCGTGGCTCTGGCCGAATGGCGCAGCCAATACAAGACCAGCTTCGACTTCAATACCGAGGCCTCGCTGAACCTGGCCGACGATCCGGAGTTGATGCAGCTGATGAAAGACGCCGGCTTCGTCTCGGTCTTTCTGGGCATCGAGACACCCGATCTGCCCGGCCTCATCGCCTGCAACAAGCTGCAGAACACGCGGCGCAGCCTGCTGGACAGCGTGGCCGCCATCCAGAGTTATGGCATGCAGGTGATGGGCGGTTTCATTCTGGGCTTCGACACCGACCGCGAGGATATTTTCGACCGCATGGTCGAGTTTATTCAGAAGAGCGGCATTCCCATTGCCATGGTCGGCCTGCTGCAAGCCATGCCCGGAACGCAGTTATTCCGGCGCTTGTGGAATGAGGGCCGGATTCTGGATGCGGGCCACGGCGATAACACCGGCGACAAGCTGAATTTTCTTCCCAGCATGGATGCCGCGCGGCTGATGGAGGGTTACCGCTCGGTGCTGAAAAGGATCTACTCCAGCGCGGCATACTATGAGCGCGTCAAGCTCTATCTGAGCCGCGCGCAGCCCAAGCGTGGAGAACGGGCGTCGAGGCAGCGCTGGCTCACGCGCGGAAATGCGCGCGCCTTTGTTACCTCCATCGTCCGCCAGGGAGTCTTCGGGCGGCAGCGGTGGAGTTACTGGAAGTTTCTGCTGACCGTGGCCACGCGCTATCGCCATTGCGTGGGCGCGGCCATGACGCTGGCGGTGATGGGGTATCACTTCCAGGTAATGACCGACAAGCTGGCCGCGGCTGTGAAGACGCCGATGCTGACGGGCGGAATGGAAGAGGAGTTGGCCGAGTAGGGCGGCGGCGAGTAGGGGAAGGCCATCGCTAAAAACGCCGCGGCCGGGTGCCCCACCCTCGCCGCGCCCCTGTTCTTGCGGCTAGGGTGGGATTCGCTACCACACCAGGCTCGCGACTTTATACTTGATCTGACATGCAAGAATTCCTGCCCGTAGACGAACAGATGGACCTGCTGGAGAAGGGCGCGGCGGAGATTATCCGCGCCAGCGACCTGCGCGAGCGCCTTGAAGAGAGCCGCAAGACCGGACGCCCGCTGAGGGTGAAGGCCGGCTTCGACCCCACCGCGCCCGACCTGCACCTGGGCCACACCGTGCTGATGCGCAAGCTGCGCCACTTTCAGCAGTTGGGCCACCAGGTCATCTTCATGATCGGCGACTTCACCTCGCTCATCGGCGACCCCACCGGCCGCAATGTGACCCGCAAGCCGCTTACCCGCGAGCAGATCGCCGAGAATGCCAGAACCTACACCGATCAAGCCTTCAAGATTCTGGACCGCGACGCCACGGAAATCCGCTTCAACTCCGAGTGGCTGGACAAGCTGGGCTTCGAGGGCACGATCCGGCTGACGGCGCTTTTTACCGTTTCGCAGATGCTGGAGCGCGACGAGTTCCACAAGCGCTTCCAGGACGAGCAGCCCATCAGCCTGCACGAGCTGCTCTACCCGGTGATGCAGGGCTACGATTCGGTGGCCCTGGAGTGCGACGTGGAGCTGGGCGGCACCGACCAGAAGTTCAACCTGCAATGCGGGCGGGATTTGCAGCGGCACTATGGCCAGAAGCCGCAGATCGTGCTGATGACGCCGATTCTCGAAGGCCTCGACGGCGTGCAAAAAATGTCGAAATCGCTGAACAACGCGATCGGGATCAACGAGCCGCCCGCCGAGATGTATGGCAAGCTGATGAGCATCTCGGATGAACTGATGTGGAAGTACTGGGTGCTGCTAACTGACCTGCGCCTCTCCGAGGTGGAAACCCTCAAGGCTGCGGTTTTCGGCGGTACCGTGCATCCGATGGAGGTAAAGAAGCGCCTGGCGCGCACCATCACCGCCGACTTCCACAGAGAAGCAGCGGCACAGGGCGCGGACGAGAATTGGGCACGGATGTTCCAGCAGAAGGAAGCGGCGGAAGACCTGGAAGAGGTTGCCGTCGCCTACGCTGACGTGGCCGGACCGGAGCCGAACCAGATTCGTTTGGCTAAGCTGCTTGTGCAACTGGGCCTTGCCGCCAGCGGCGCCGAGGCCAACCGCAAGATCGCCGAGAAGGCCGTCAAGCTGGATGGGGAGGTCGCCAGCAACGCGCTGGTTCCACTAGCTGGGCTTCCAACGCGGCTGGTTGTCCGCCTCGGCAAGCGGGCCAAGGTTGCGGTGATTGCGTAGGCGGCCCGTTGGGCCTTGTGGCCGTCGCAAGAGACGCCTGCTGAGGTTTGTGGTCTCCCAGGTTTCATCCGCCGCGGCGGACCAGACCTGGGGCACCCGGCAGACAAATCCTTTGAATCCACAGGGGATACAAAACCATCCATTGCCTGCGGAGAGATTCTTCTTCCCCTCCGCAGGGTTCCTCCGGCAAAGAATAGACTGGCGCCCGGCTCAATCTCCGAATTGACCTCGATCCAAGGAGAGCACCATGAAGATTGTTGCGATGATTGCGCGGTACCTGCTGGGCCTGATGTTCACAGTCTTCGGGCTCAACAGTTTTCTGAGTTTCATTCCCATGGGGCCGATGCCGCCGGGGCCGGCCGGTGACTTTTCCCGGTTGCTGTTCTCGACTCACTATTTCTACTTCGTGGGCGCGGTTATGGTTGTGTCGGGGGTTCTATTCCTGGTGGGCCGCTTTGTACCGCTGGCGCTGGTGCTGCTCGGCCCGGTGCTTGTGAACATCCTGATCTTTCACATCGTGATGGCGCCGCGGAGCATCGGGACGGGATTGTTTGCGACGCTTTTGTGGCTGCTGGTGGCCTATCAAGCGCGCTCCGCCTTTACCGGCCTGTTTCAGGCAAGGGTTCAGGGTTAAGCACGGCCGGGTTTCCCGGTTCTGGCTTGTGGAACCTCGGCCGGGTGCCCCAACTCCTGTTCCTAGAATCGAGACCCAGGACACCCGCTTGCCAAGATCGCCGTGATTGCGTAAAATGGCTATTATAATTTAGCCAAATGGCGTATACTGGCTTTGGAGGCAGATCATGGCCACATTCACAGTGCCCGGCGTGCTGGGTGGAGAAGTTGTTCTCGGCAGACCGATGCATCACGGCGGCGCACTGGCTGGTCTTGTGCGCGAGGGGCTCCCGGTTGAGGCGCTCTTTCTTTTGGCCGATCGGATGAATCTGAGGCAGGCGGAGATCTCTGAGAAGGTTGGGATTCCGCTGCGCACTCTAACCCGGCGCCTGGCCCAGCACGCGCGGCTGACGGCGGCCGAATCCGACCGGACGGTGCGCCTGGCCCAGGTGTTTGCCACGGCGGCGGAGACGCTGGGCAGCGAGGAGAAGGCGGCGCAATGGCTCAAGACGCCGAATCGCGCCTTGCGCGGAGGGCGTCCGCTGGACCAGTTGGATACCGATCCCGGCGTGCGCGAAGTGGAAGACGTTTTGGGCCGCATCTCCTACGGCGTTTACAGCTGATGCGCATCTGGCGGCTTTGCCGGGAGCCATTCGCGGCCGAGGCGTTCTCAGGCGAGGGAGCGCGGCGCTTCGGAGGCCGCTGGAACTCGCGCGGAGTGCCGATGGTTTACGCATCCACCTCGCTGGCGCTGGCCGTTATCGAGCTGTTTGTCCATCTGGAACCCGGCCAAGCGCCGGACGACCTGGTCTATCTCTCCGCACTCTTGCCGGAGGGAGAACCGGCGCGCACCCTGCAATCGGCTGAGTTGCCGCCCGCATGGTGGGCGGACAACGGCGGGGCTGGGGCGGCCACGACACGCGATCTGGGAGACGCCTGGATCGCCGCACGCTCTTCGCTGGCGCTGATGGTTCCGTCGGTTCCCATTCGCGCCGAGTGGAACGTTCTGGTCAATCCGCTCCATCCCCGCATGGGCGAGTTGCAGATCGAGCCGCCGCAACCGTTTCGCTTCGACGCGCGGATGTTCCGGTAAACAATCTTCACTGCTCTGGAAGAGCGAGTGCGTGACAGCCTTTGGGGTTGAATATCTTCGCCAGAAACCATTTCCTATCGTCGTCCGACATTTTGGCAACTGCATTCACGAAAGCCTGATGTTTGGCCCGACAAACCTCTTGCATTTGCACGGCATAGTCGCTGTCCGGACTCTGGATCGAGATATACGCATAGGCGACGTACTCTGGCATTTTGTCTGGAACGAGAAGAACGGCCCTCGCCAATATTCGAGGCAGATGATATTGGAGTCGAAACAGTGGCATCAGATCTGAGTCCGCCAGGCCTCCCGACGGGCACTGATTGAGCTCGTCGAGCTCTAACCATAGGTCTTGTTGTGGTCCGTCAATGTTCTTTGGAATCAAGTTGAGCAATAACTCAGCCGCGCTCCTATTATTTGGATCGATCTCCATCATCCGAGCAGCGTAGACGACCTGAGCCCGGTAGCTGTCACCCGCCTTTTCTTTCCGCGCATTCAACGTTGCGACTGAAGTAGCCCCTGCCATTTTCCCCAGCGCAGAGGTTTCAATGCATCCTTGCTCCTGCGCTGGCAGCATCAAACACAACGCCAAGCAAATCGTCAACACAGCAACGGGTTTGACGAACCGAAGTGTTTTCATAAACGCTCCACAGACTTCTCACTTGTCCAGCGCAAACCCGCGCGCCGATTCCAGCAGCTTGGCCACGGATTCCTTCGAGCAGGACTCGGTGTAGATGCGCATCAGGGGCTCGGTGCCGCTGGCGCGCAGCAGCAGCCAGGTCTCGGCGGCGTTTGGCTTGCTGGCGGCTTCAGGATTCGACAGGTAGAACTTGACGCCGTCGAGGGTGTCCTGGCGCAGGATGGGCATCCCGGCAAAGACCGGGTCGCCTGACAGCAGCGCTTTGGCGCGGGCGACGACGCCATCGATGACGTCTCGGGAGATGTGCAGGTCGATGCGGCCGTACTGGTGCTCGCCGTACTCGGCCTGGAGATCGGCGACAAGCTGGCCTAGGGTCTTGCCTTCCTCGGCCATCACGTTGGCCAGCAGCAGCGCGTTGAGCAGGCCGTCGCGCTCCGGCAGGTGGCGCTGGAAGCCGATGCCGCCGGACTCCTCGCCGCCCATCACGATCTCCCGCTCCAGCATGTAGTCGCAGACGAACTTGAAGCCGATGCCGTGCTCGATCAGCTGGCGGCCGTGCTTCTTACAGATGCGGTCCAGCATCTTGGTGGTATTGAATGCGCGGGTGACGGCGCCCGGCCAGTCATTGTGGCGCTTGAGCACCCAGCTCAGAAGAACACAGAATATCTTGTGCGGATCGACGAATTCGCCGTGCTCGTCGGTGGCGCCGATGCGGTCGGCGTCGCCGTCGGTACACAGGCCGGCCTGGCAGCCGTTGGCCACCACCGCCTCGCCCAGGGCGCGGATGTGCGGCTCGATGGGCTCGGGGTTGATGCCGGGGAAGAGCGGGTCGATGTTGCCGCGAATCTGCACGTGGGCTACGCCGATGCGGGTAAAAATGTCGGAAATGATGGTGCGGCCGGCGCCATACATCGAGTCGATGGTGAATTTCATGCCGGATTTTGCGAGCGCGTCAAGGCTGGTAAAGCTCTCAATGGCTTTGAGGTAGGAGGGCAGGAAATCGACCTCCTCGATTGCGGCGGGCTGCGCGGGACGGGCGGTGGCCTGGCCCAGGCGCGACTCGATCTCGGCGATGATCGAGGGCTTGCCCGACCCGCCGTACCACGCTTTGTACTTGACCCCGTTCCATTGCGCCGGATTGTGCGAGGAGGTAATCATGATGCCGCCGGCCGCCGCGCGCTCGCGCACGCCGAAGCTGAGCGCCGGGGTGGGCGTCACATCGTTGGCCAGCAGCACCGGAATGCCGGTGGCGGCCACAACTTCAGCGCAGGCGCGCGCAAAGGCCCTGGAGCCGAAGCGCGTGTCGTAGCCGATGCACAAACCCCTGGCGGGGTCTTCTTCCGCTGTACCTTTGCGGGAGTGTACATAGGCTGCCACGGCCTCGGCGGCAATGCGCACATTGGCGAAGGTGAAATCGTCGGCAATCACGGCACGCCAGCCGTCTGTGCCGAACTTGATTTGAGGATGAGGCATCGTTGAGTTTTCGTGCTCCCTGAAAATAGGGTAATGTATGCCGGTCAGGGCGCGGGAAAGACTACATGCTAAAGGCGCTTGGCCGGGTAGCCGGGTCGGCGCCTGGCGTGGGCTGCGGCGACGATCTGAATTTCGCGTGGAAGTTCGCGGAAGACCACGAAATAGGGGTACCGATTGAGCATGACCCGACGGGTCCCTCGCAGATAGGGCGCGCAAATCTGCGGGAATTTCACCAGGGTACCGAATGCAGCTCTCAGTTCCGCATCAAAACCCAACGCGGCCGATTCGCTTCGCACCCAGTGCCATTCAAACGCGGCGTCAGCTTCTGCCTCGGCCTCGGGATGAACGTGCGCCCGCTTCATCCCCTCTGCCGGGCAAGGATCCTTGCGTCCATGCGGGCAAGCACATCCTCGAGCGGGACTGTCTTGACGGCTCCGGAATCGATCTCGTCGAGGCGGCGCTTGATCTCGCCGTCCCAGGCGGCCTCAATCTCCGCCAGCTGCTCGCTCTGCTCCTTGATGAGAAGGCTCTCAACCAGCCAGTCCACCTCATCGGGAGGCAATTGGCGGGCATCTTCGAGAATTTCCTGGGCGCTTCGGCTCATGGGAAGATTGTAGCGTGGAATCGGCTGCCGGGTCTCAAAAGCGAGACCTGGGGCACCCGGCACCGGGCAGTCCGCTCAATCATTGAAAGTTCTTTGGATACAGAATTATCCGTTAGGTGCTATTCGGCAATGGTGATATGTTGCATTCATGCAGCCACCCCGAAGGCCAGTCTCAGGGCCGGCGCGCATCGTAGTCGAGTGCTATCAGTTTTCTTGCGAGGAGGAGGCGGAACTCCAGGAATACATTGCAGCGGATAGTGCCGTTAAAGCCGTGGATGTCGGATATATCGAAATGCTCACGGCAGAGAGTGCCGATGTTGGCCCTCTCCTGATTGGAGAACTCCATGCTGCGGCCGAACCCCTTCGGTTGATTGTTCAGCTTATCCAAGAGCACAAGGTTGAGATCAGCGCTATAGCAGGTTACGCGGCGAAGAAGGCAGTAGATGAGGGCTCTTCGTATGTCATGGAGCTTATCAGGAAGTGGGCCAAGGACAAGCGTCGAGAGGACGACGAGATTGTTCCAATTTACGATCCGAACGAACAAGTCGTCCGAACCGTTAAGCGAGTGAGGAAGTTGAGCTGAGACCGCTCCGCAAACCGGCGAGTTCATCCTTCTCAGCCCAGTCGCCGGACGCCCCAGGTCTCGAGTTTGAGACCTGGGAATCTATTGAATCAGAAGAGTTCACTGTGAGAACCGATTCGCATTAACTTCAGGCTGGGAGGATCATCGGTTTTCGCATAGACCAGAAGCAAATCCGGCCTCAAATGACACTCTCGAAAGCCGGCCATCTCGCCGGTGAGGGAATGATCTTTCAACTTCGGATCGAGCTCGCGATCAACCACCAACTTGTCCAATACAGCAGGAAGCACCGTCTCAAGATCGCTTCGATACCTTGGAATGGATTGCACTCGTCTGTAATCCCTCTTGAACTGGCGAGTCCAATCAATCTTCCGCATTCAGTTGATCCATCAATTCCGCAACGCTGGACGCCGTAGGTAGATCGCCGCGCCGGACCTCTTCCATCGCTGCCCTGGTAACGGCGTTAGGGACCCGTACCTCGAAGGGAAGCGCCTGTTCGACAGCTATGCGCTTCAGCAGGAGGCGCACAACGTCAGAAAGGCTTAGCCCCATCGCATCAAGAGTCTTAGCCGCTTTGGTTTTCAGTTTCCGATCCACGCGTACGTGAATCATTGCAGTCGCATTGGGGATGGTAGCGCTCATAGATACATTGTATACCAAATGAGACCCATGCCGTCACCTCAGATCAGCTCCGTGCGTCCCGTGATTCCAAGTTCCTTGACGATCTTTCCCACATCCTGGGAGTGATCGCGGTGGGCGATCAGCAGCGCATCCTCGGTATCCACAATCACCAGGTTCTCCACACCCACCAGCGCCAC
>JBEKPA010000026.1:0-20602 GCA_049521195.1 Occallatibacter sp. | reverse complement strand
GCCAAACGTGCCGGTGCCAAAACTCAGCGCGGAAACCTTGAGGCCGGAGCCTCCCAGCAGTCGATATTCCATGGGTGGTTGGATGCGGGGAGCGGCGGGAGGATGCAATTGCACAGACACCGCAGACAGCCTATTAGCGATTTCGAAGCATGATAGGAATTCTGCTTGAGTTCTGCTCATATTGTATCTACAATTAAATTGCCGCTAAATCCCAAGCGTAAACAGTATGAACAAGACAAAGAGTGAGACGGACTGGGAGCGCGTGCTGGCCTTCAAAGAAGGCGACCCGATCCCTTACGAATCGGAAGATGGCCCCTACGATCCGAACGATGCCGAAGCTGCGCGCGCGCGGCTCGCCCAGGCCGACCTGATTCGCAAGGGAAGAGTGGTTCGCAGAGGCAAGCGCGGCCCGCAAAAGTCCCTGACGAAGAAGCTGGTCTCTTTACGTCTGTCTCAGGAGGTCGTCGAACACTTCAAGTCCACCGGGCGTGGCTGGCAGACGCGGATCGATGGTGCGTTGAAGGAGTCGATCAAGAAGAGGGCGTAGAACGTGAGCATCTATTTAAAGTAGGCCTAAGAACTCATCGACGGTGAGTCCGGAAACCCGAATCAGTGCGCGCAGGGTGCCGGGAGCGAGCTCGGAATGCAGCGGAACCGTGAGATTCGCGCGGACGCCGGACTTGGTGAGCACCAAATGGCTTCCAGCTTGACCGCGAGCAAGCCACCCAGCTTTCCCAAATGCCTTCGCCGCGTCTTTTCCGGAGATATTGCCAAGCTTTCCCATAATTTCCTTCCTCTATTTCTAGTCTAGGGCTTTACCACTTAATTATCTGCAACCTGCGAAGCACATATATCGTATGTATAATCATAAGGTTATGGTAGCCGCATCAAGTTTTCCACAGATATAAGTAAAGGGTGCAAGTACCCTATCCAGCTGCGAGATGGATTCACGTGCCTGAGGCTTGGGCCCTGTAGGGGTTAATCTAAACTGCAACAAGCACCGGCATCTGCCCCGCCGGAAGCGAATCCGCCGCCTTCTGGTCTTCCGCCCAAAGCCAACCTGCAATTGCCTCGCGGATATTGGCAAGAGCCTCTTTCTCATCTTTGCCCTGGCTCACGCAGCCGGGTAACGCAGGGCATTCGGCCACAATCCAGCCATCTTCTTCGGGATGCAGGACCACATGGAACATCATGGCAACGCTCCTTCGCAATTCGGATTGCCCAGCTTGAACACCGCCGGCTTGCGCGCCAGGCCATTGTCCGAGGGCAGGACGCCCAATACCAGCCTACCACCAACGACCATTTAGACTGTAGAGGTTATGAGCACATTGAAAGCCGTTCGCGGCACGCGCGACCTGTTGCCACCGGAGACGGCCCTCTGGAACCGCATCGAGGCCACGGCTCGCGCCGTCTTCGCCCGCTACAACTTCGGCGAGATTCGCACCCCCGTCTTTGAAGACACGGCGCTCTTTGCCCGCGGCGTGGGCGAGGAGACCGACATCGTCTCCAAGGAGATGTACACCTGGGAGGATCGCGCCCGCGCGCAATCGGAGAAGACGCAATCCCTTACCCTGCGCCCGGAGAACACCGCCGGCGTAGTCCGCGCCTACATCGAGCACCAGCTCGGCGAGACCGGCCAGTTGCAGAAGCTCTATTACATCGGCCCGCAATTCCGCCGCGAGCGCCCGCAGAAGGGCCGCTACCGGCAGTTCTATCAGATCGGCGCCGAGGTCCTCGGCCCGCCCTCCGCGGGCAGCGAAAGCCCCTTGCGCGATGCCGAGATCCTCGAGATGCTGGCCACGCTGCTCGACGAACTGGGCATCGCGGGCTGGACCCTGCACCTGAACTCCGTTGGCTCCGCCGCGGACCGCGCCCGCTACAACGACACTCTTCGCGCAGCTCTCAGTCTCGTCGTATCGCAAATGTGTGTAGATTGCCAGCGTCGCGCCGTCACCAATCCGCTGCGCGTGCTGGACTGCAAGGTTCCCGCCGATCAGCCCATCATCGAGGCGCTGCCGGTTATCGCCGGCTCGCTCGACGAAGCCTCGCAGGCCCACTTCGCCGCCGTCACCGCGGCCCTCGACGCCGCCGGCGTTCCTTACACGCTCAACCACCGCCTGGTTCGCGGCCTGGATTACTACACCCGCACCACCTTCGAGTTCACGCACGGCGGCCTCGGCGCCCAGAATGCCCTGCTCGGCGGCGGCCGCTACGACGGGCTTTCGGAGATGCTCGGCGGACCCAAAGCTCCCGGCATCGGCTTTGCCATCGGCCTTGACCGGCTGGTGCTGACCCTCCAGGCACAACTCGGCCAAGAGTCTGCCCCACCGCAGGTGGCAGATGCGTTCGTTGCGCCGCTGGGCGAGAGCCTCAACGCCGCCTCCCTCGTCCTCGCCCGAGAGCTGCGCCACAAAGGGCTGTGGATCGAGCTGGGCGACGGCGGGTTCCGCTTGAAGAAGTCCTTTGAAGCCGCCGACAAGACCGCCCGGCGCATCATAATCCTCGGCGAAGACGAGCTCCAATCCGGTATTCTGACGGTGAAGACCTTCTCGACCGGCATACAGACAAAGGTTCCGCGCGCGGAACTGGCTGTATTTCTTTCCAGTTGAATGAGTCGGGTCGAGGTTCGTGGTCTCCCACCCTAGCGGCAAAAAGTCGCCGCGGCGACACGCAGCGAGGATGGGGCACCCGGATACCTCAAAATCCGCAAGCGAGTAAAGGACACAGGTAGTGCTCGATTATCTAGGCAGTCTCGAACGAACGCATCTCTGCGGCGATCTGCGCGCCGCCCACGCCGGGCAGCAAGTGGTCCTGATGGGCTGGGTCAACCGCCGCCGCGACCACGGCAACCTCATCTTCCTCGACCTGAGAGACCGCTCCGGCATCTGCCAGATTGTTCTCGACAAGGAGCTGACTCCCGACGGCCATCTGAAGGGTGAGCTTGTCCGCCCCGAGTACGTCGTTGCCGCCGTGGGCAAGGTCCGCCTGCGCGATGACGACGCCATCAACCCCAAGATGCCCACCGGCGAGATCGAGATCGAGGCGACTCAGTTGCTGGTCCTCAACGACTCGCGCCTGACTCCCTTCTCGCCTGCTGAAGAAGCCATCCAGAACGAAGAAGTCCGCCTCAAGTATCGCTACGTGGACCTGCGCCGCGCGGAGATGCAGCGCAACTTCCGCCTTCGCCACGACATTACGCTGGCCATCCGCGAGAGCCTCAGCCGCCAGGGCTTTCTGGAGATCGAGACCCCCATCCTCACCAAATCCACGCCCGAGGGGGCTCGGGATTTTCTCGTGCCCAGCCGCGTCCATCCCGGCGAGTTCTACGCGCTGCCGCAGTCGCCGCAGATCTTCAAGCAAATCCTCATGATCTCCGGCTTCGACCGCTACTTCCAAATCGCCCGCTGCTTCCGCGACGAGGATCTGCGCGCCGACCGCCAGCTTGAATTCACCCAGGTCGATCTGGAGATGAGCTTCGCCCGTCAGGAGAGCGTCTTTACCGTCGTCGAACAGTTCATGGCCGCGGGCTTTGCCGCCGCCGGAATCTCGCTGCCCACGCCCTTCCCCAAGCTCACATACGACGAGGCCATGCGCCAGTACGGCAGCGACAAGCCCGACCTGCGCCTGCCCGGCCTCACCGACGTGCGCCCGGCTTTCACCGATGAAAGCCTCGCCACGCTGCAAATCGACCCCGCTCTGCCCGTCGTCGCCTTTCGCATTCCGAACGTGGGTGAGCTGAGCCGCAAGGAGCGCGAGGACAACCATCCGCTCTTCGACTTGAAGAAGGGCGCCAAGTTCATCGACGACTTCAAGCGCCTGGCCAAGGGCTTCCCAGAGGCTGCGGTTAAGGTCCGCGAACTGGCCGGGGCACCCGAAGCCGACTTCGTCCTCATCGTGGCCGGCGATCCGACGCACCACATCAAGGCCAGCGACACCAAGTTTGAAGGCCGCCTGAGCGAGCGCGAGATCAACGTCTACTCGGCCGCAGGCAGCTTCCGCACCGAGCTGGCCAAGAAGTATGCCGAGCGCCATGGAGCCTTCGGCGTAACCGGGAAGACTGTCCAGGAGGCTGCCGCGCGCGCTGAGGCCGCGAGCGCCGTCGACGGCTCCGCCGCCTTCCAGCCCATCTGGGTCGTCGATTTCCCCATGTTCGAGTACGACCTGACCACCGCCAAGTGGATGCCCGCGCACCACCCCTTCACCTCGCCCCACGAGGCCGACATGGCCAACCTGGTCAGCGATCCGGCCAGTGTTCGCGCCAACTGTTACGACCTGGCGATGAACGGCCTCGAACTCGGCTCCGGCTCCATCCGTATCCATCGCAAAGACGTACAGCATCAGATCTTTCAATCGCTCGGCATCAGCGACGAGGAAGCCCGCGCCCGCTTCGGGTTCTTCCTCGAAGCTCTCGAATACGGCGCCCCGCCCCACGGCGGCATCGCCCTCGGCCTGGACCGCATCGTCATGCTGCTGGCCGGCGCATCCAGCCTGCGCGAGGTCATCGCCTTCCCCAAATCCGCCAAGGCCATCGACCTCATGGCCGAAGCCCCCACCACCGTCACCGACCAGCAACTGAAGGAACTCCATATACGCGTTGCGCTCAGGAGCTGAGTTGCGCGAACGATGAATGAGTCCGGTATCAAAATGGCCGATTCCCTGCAGGAATTTGCTTCCGAGCCTGCGGGGGAAGCTATTCTCAAAGGGGTTTTGGCGCGATTCGGCAGGAAGCCCCGCATCTTCATGATTGCCGCCTGAGCAGCCTGGCCGAGCCCCGTTCCCGGAGGGATCTTTTTTGATTCGCACAGCCGCGCTTTTGTTCTCGACCGTCGCCGCTCTTGCACTCGCGGCGTCTCCTATTGCGGCTCAGGTCCCAGCCGCCCAGCCGCCGGCGAAACCATTGACCGTGGAAGCGATCTTCTCCCATGGCCCGCTGATCGGCACCCCGCCCGATGAGCTTACCTGGTCGCCGGACGGCAAGCATCTAACTTACCTGGATGGCGGCGAACTGATCGACCTGGACTCCGGCCTGAATTCCGAACCGTTCAAGCCGCACGTGCTGGTGAGCCGCGCCAAGCTGGCAGGGCTCACCGGTGCGAATGACTCGGAGACGGACCGCGACCATCGCGAGCGCTACAAGATGGCCAGCTACCTGTGGGCGCCGGACTCGGCTCATCTGCTCTTCGACTCCAACGGGCGGCTCTGGTTCTACGATCTGCGCAACGGTACGGGCGTCGAGATCGGCTTTACCGGAGCTGCCTCCGGCGACGACCCCAAGTTCTCGCCCAACGGCGAGTCCATCTCCTTCATTCGCGACCATGGTCTTCACGTCGTCCGGCTGCGCGATCCCGGCAGCCCCGCGGCGGCGGTGGCTCCCGCGCCCAATTCGACGACCCTCAATGGCGAGGTGGACTGGGTCTACGAAGAGGAACTGGATACGCGCAGCAATTACTTCTGGTCGCCGGACTCGAAGAAACTGGCCTACCTGCAGATGAACGAGGCCGATGTGCCGCGGTATCCCATCGAAGATTGGATTCCCACGCACGCTAAGGTCGATCTGCAGAACTTTCCGCAGGCCGGCGATCCCAACCCCGAGGTGCGCGTGGGCGTGACCGGCGCAGGGGGCGGCAAGACGGTGTGGGTCAAGCTGCCCATCGTTGCGGGCCAGGATTACATTCCGCGCTTCGGCTGGGTGGACCCCATGACACTGTGGATCGAGACCGTCACCCGTGATCACCGGCACAGGGATCTCTATTTTGCCGACGCTGCCACGGGCCAGGCGCATCCGGCGCTGCGACTTGCGGACGACAAGTTTGTCGACGATAACTACGACGTCTGGGTCGGCTCCGGCGCGATCGTTTTGACCAATTGGACCGACGGCCACAACCATCTTTATCTCTACAGCTACAGCCAGGCAGATCCGGCCGCGGCCAAACTGGAGCGGCAACTGACCAAAGGCGACTTCGAGGTAGGTAGCGTTTTGCGCGTGGATTACAAGGAGAGCCTGATCGACTACGAATCGAACGAGGGCAACCCGCTGGAGCGGCAGTTATGGCAGGTGAGCTTTGCCGGCGAGCGCATGCAGTTGAGCGCCGGCGCGGGACGCCATGAAGGCGCCTTTGCTCCTGTCGGCGGCGCATTCTCCGACAAGCAATCCACGCGCCTCGATCCGCCCACTCTGCGTCTCTGCCAGGCCCCCGGCAAGTGCAATGTCTTTTGGCAGACGAGGGCGCTCGAACCCTACCGTCTGCGCGCGCCGGAGCAGATTGAGGTGAAGGCCCACGACGGCAGCACGCTCTACGCCACACTGCTGTTGCCCGAGGGCGCCGCAAGTCCCGGCCCGGTGCCGTTGATCGTGAATCCCTACGGCGGCCCAGGCGAGCAGACGGTGGCTAACCGCTGGAGCGACGGCCTGCTCTTCGATGAGCTGCTGGTCCAGCATGGCTTTGCCGTGCTTCACGCCGACAATCGCGGCATGGCCATGCGCGGGCGCGATTTTGCCCAGGCGGCTTATCGCAACTTCGGCCCCGTTCAATTCGAGGATCAACTCACCGTATTGGACGCGGTGCTGGCCCGGTATCCGCAACTGGACAAGAAGCGTCTTGGCTTTTGGGGCTGGAGCTGGGGCGGCAGCTTCACGCTTTACGCTCTCTCCCACTCCGACCGCTTCCGCGCCGGGGTCGCCGTTGCGCCGGTGACCGACTGGCGCGACTACGATTCGATCTATACCGAGCGCTACATGGGCCAGCCCGCGGAGTTTGCCTCCGGTTACCGCGACTTCTCCGCGGTCAACTCGGCGGCCAATCTGAAGGGGCGTGTGCTGCTGGCGCAGGGAACGGGCGATGACAACGTGCATATGGAGAATATGGTCCAGTATGTGCAGAAGTTGATCGATGCCCAGATTCCTTACGACCTGCAAATCTACCCGCGCAAGACGCACTCCATCACCGGCCCGGATGTGCGCACGCATTTGTACAACCGCATTCTGGCCCACTTCGAGGAGTATCTGATGCCGCCGGTCTCTTCCGTTGCCGGGCAATGAAGGAGGCTCCGCATGGGCCTGACCGAAGACGAACTAGTGGCCCACTTGCGCAGCCGAGAGGAGTCCCTGCTCAACCCGGCAGTCCGCCGCGATCGTGCGCGGGTGACCGCCATGCTGGCCGAGGACTTTCAGGAATTCGGCTCGTCGGGCAGATTGTGGACGCGGGAGCAGATTCTGGGCCTGCTCGCGACCGAGACGCCGCAGCCGCTGTCGATGGAAGACTTCGAGTGTCATCGCATTGCGGAGGGCGTTGCACTGGTCTGCTATCGAGGCGTCCACATCGATCCGCTGACGCACCAGCGCGACACGACCTTGCGCAGTTCGCTATGGCCGAAGCATTCCGGGGAGTGGCGTATGCGCTTCCACCAGGGGACGCACTCGCCCTGAGCGTAAACGCGACAAGCCCTTACAGCTCGTGGCGGCTGAAAACGTCGTCCTTGTCGCGGCCGCGGCAGTTCGAGCATTCCAGGCAGCTGATGAGCAAAACCGCGACGCCCACCGTCACCAGAACGGAGAGAACAGTTTCGTTTACCACCAACCAATCAAACAGATCCTGCATACTTGGCGATCCTATCCCCAAGGAACCCAAAACATCATAGCAATGCGGCCATTGCGCCGCAACTCTTCGCCATTGAGTTGGATGCATCCTCGCTCAATAGGTCTATTAACGGCGAGATTTCAACATCGATCATTGAATTCTGTCATTCTCCACTTGCTTTATGGGGAATAAACAGCGAAACTGATTCCAGAATGGCAACCAGTCCCAATCCGCCACTGAACCCGATGATGAACCAGGGTCCGCGGAAACTCAATACCCCGAATTGGGAAGCCGAGCCTGCCTCAAATGAACCAGAGAAGGCCACCGCGCACAATCAAGCGCGGGAGCCCATGCTGAACTGGCTGTTCGTCGACCTGAACTCTTACTTTGCTTCCGTGGAACAGGAGGTTCGTCCCGAGCTGCGCGGCCGCCCGGTGGCCATTGTGCCCATGATCGCCGACGCAACCTGCTGTATTGCCGCCAGTTATGAGGCCAAGGCTTACGGCGTCAAGACCGGAACCATCGTCGCCGACGCCAAGCGGATGTGCCCCGGACTGGTGCTGGTGGAGGCGCGCCACGAGGTCTACGTCGACTTCCATCGCCGCATCGTCGAGGCCGTGGAAAGCTGCCTGCCGGTGACCGCCGTACTCTCCATCGACGAGATGGCTTGCCGGCTGATGGGCCGCGAACGTTCGCTGCTGGCGGCTCTCGAGCTGGGCCGGCGGGTGAAGGCGCGCATCCAGGAGCGCGTCGGCCCCACGCTGCGCAGCTCGGTCGGCCTGGCCACCAACCGCTATCTGGCTAAGGTGGCCAGCGACATGGAGAAGCCCGACGGCCTGGTTGCGCTCCCGCTGGATATTCTGCCCCAGGCCTTGCGCCAGCTCAAGCTGCGCGACCTGCCCGGCATCGGAGCCCGCACCGAAAATCACCTCCACGAGCGCGGCATCCGCACCATGGAGGAGCTGCTGGCGCTGGACTGCGAGCAGGCCGGCCGGCTCTGGGGCTCGGTGTGGGGCGAGCGGCTTTGGCACTGGCTCCGGGGCGAGGACTTCGATTGGACCGAGGCCGAGCACCTGAAGTCGATGAGCCACCAGCACGTGCTGGCACCCGAAATGCGCACGCCGGATGCTGCCTGGGCGGTAGCGCACAAACTGCTCCACAAGGCCGCCATGCGCCTGCGCGCGGGCGGCCTATGGGCCGGCAGCATCGGGCTGGCCATCGGCTTTGCGGTCCCGCGCGGGCGCAAGAAGCCGGCCAGCCATTCCAGCAGTGAAGCCCTGTCCACTCACCCCGGCGAGCAAGAATCACTCGCTGGGGATTCCGAGCCGCCGAGTGCCCCGCCGGTCAACCACCCCAGCGGCGACGACCTGCATCTGGCCACCCCGGTGAGCCGATTCGGCGTGCCCACGCGCGGATGGAAGGCCGAGCTGCGCCTGAGCGAGTGCCAGGACAACCAGACGCTCATTGCCGCGCTGAGCCGCCTGTGGGCCAGCCGTCCTGCGGGGCCCGAGTTCGACCATCCTTACTTCATCGGCGTGCATCTCGGCGGCCTGGTGCCCGACCGTCTGCACACGCTGAACCTGTTTGACGCGACCGAGGACGAACAGAGCCGGGCGCGGCTGCTGGCAGCCATGGACGCCCTGAACAACAAATACGGCCTGAGCACGCTGGCTCCGGCCACGATGCTCACCGCCTTCAAGGCCGCGCCCACCCGCATCGCCTTCCACAGCATTCCCGATCTCTTCTGAACGGACTTCTCCGTCCGCTTTGTCTCTGAAATCTCCCTTCCAAACCTTTTCCCTTCAGGCGCATACCCTCTGCCTGCCTGCGCTCCCATCTCCCCATTGAGTTTTTGGATGATAGTATCGTCTTTATCCAGACCGGAAGTCCGTGCTGATTTAGAACGCTTGCGCAGGGGTTGTCCTGGGGAGCAGACTTGGCAATGGCTGGAAACTGACGGGACAGGGAGCATCGCATGAGGACTTTGAGGCGGAGCGCGGCGTTTTGTATCGTAATCGGACTGAGCCTGTTCATGACGGCTTGTGGCGGCAGCACGACCCCGCCTCCGCCGCCTCCAACAACCTACGTGCTCACCGTGGAATCGACGACCAACCCGGCCAGCGCCATGGCGAGCGCCGTCCCTGCCGCGGCTATCCCGGCCAGCGGCCCGACGATCGGCGTCTCTCCCGCGGACATCAACGGCGCGACCAGCGGATCCGCGCCCTTTACGCTCACCTACAATCCAGGGACCTCAGTTACGCTGACCGCGCCCGCCACCTGGGATGGCGATACTTTTGTCTCGTGGAGCGGATGCGCCAGCACCAGTACCGTCACCTGCGCGGTGACGATGAACACCAATACCACCGTCACGGCTAATTATGCCGTTCCCGTGGCCTACGTGCTTACTGTGAACTCGACCAACCCGGCCAGCGGCGTAACCATCGCCGTGTCTGCGGCGGGCGCCAACGGCCCGACGAGCGGAACTACGAGTTTTGGCCTAACTGAACTGGCCGGCACGACTCTCACACTGACGGCGCCGGCAACCGCGGGCGGCAACACCTTTGCTTCGTGGACGGGATGCGCCAGCACCAGCACCGTCAACTGCACTGTGACGGTGAATGCCAATATGACCGTCACGGCCAACTATACGGTTACGCCGACAGTGACAGTCACGCTGTCTTCATCGAGCATCTCCACGGCGCAGGCGCTCTCAGTGACGGTCGCGGTCAGCGGCGGCAGCGGCAATCCCACGCCCACCGGCACGGTGACTCTAACCAGCGGAAGCTATACTTCCGCTGCGACGACGCTTAGCAGCGGCGGGGCGACAATCAATATTCCCGCCGGTTCGCTGGCTGCGGGATCCGATATTTTGAAGGTCACGTACACGCCCGACGCGAACAGTTCCTCAACCTACACCAGCGCTTCGGGGACGAATTCCGTTACGGTGACTGTGTTCACACCCACAGTCACAGTGACACCGGCTTCATCGAGCATCACCACGGCGCAGGCGCTTTCGGTGACCATCGCCGTCAGCGGCGGCAGCGGCAACCCGACGCCGACCGGCTCGGTCGTCCTGACCAGCGGAAGCTATACTTCTGCGGCGGCGACGCTCAGTAGCGGCGGGGCGACAATCAATGTTCCCGCCGGATCGCTGGCTACGGGATCCGATACGTTGACAGTCACGTACACTCCCGACTCGGCCGGCTCCTCGATCTACAACGGCAACACGGGGACGAGTTCCGTTACGGTGACTCTTCCCGCAAAGACCACGCCGATGGTCACGGTAACACCGTCATCCTTGAGCATCTCCACGGCGCAAGCGCTTTCAGTGACAGTTGCCGTCAGCGGCGGCAGCGGCAACCCTGTACCCACCGGCTCTGTTACGCTGACCAGCGGGAGTTATACCTCGGCGGCGGCAACGCTCAGCAGCGGCAGCGCGCAGATTGACATTCCGGGCGGTTCGCTGGCTGCGGGATCCGATACTTTGCAGGCCACGTATACTCCCGATTCGGCCAGCTCCTCGCTCTACAACACAGCCACGGGCACATCGGCGGCGGTTACTGTTACCGCGGCAAGCACGATAACGGTGAACCAGGCGAACCTCGGCCCGGCCGTAACCGACCAGCTTATTGGAATGAATATGGCCGTTTGGAACGATACGACCCTCGCAGAGGCTGTGACCCCGTTCCAGGCCGTCGGCGTCAAGGCGGTGCGTTGGCCGGGCGGATCGACCTCCGACCTCTATCATTGGGAAGGCGCCAGCAGCAACCCATCGAGCCCCACTCTCTGCGACAACGGTTACGCCAATCCGAACGATACGTTTGCGGACTTCGTCAACGACTTGGCGGTTCCAGCAGGCCTGGATATTGCGCTCACGGCGAATTATGGCTCCAATGAGGCCTGCAACGGGGGTGGCGAGCCAAGCGAGGCTGCCGCATGGGTAGCAAACGCGCTGACTCTCGGCGTCACGGTGAGCCACATGACGGTGGGGAACGAGGTTTACGGAGCAAGCTGGGAATACGATCTGCACACTCCGAAAAACGACCCCACTACCTACGCCGCCGCTGTAGGGAACAGCACCAGCAGCGGCTACTACGAGCAGATCAAGACGGCCTCGCCGCACACGCTGGTGGGCGTCGTTGTCGACGCCGGATCACCTTCCTATGGTGGTGTTATCACTGCCGATTGGGATCCGATTGTGCTGGCGAACTCGCAGTACGATTTTGTCGAATACCACTACTATCCGCAGAACCCGGGCGATGAAAACGATACCTCCCTGGTGCATTCGGCAGCGCAGGGGTTGACCACCGGCATCAAGACCATCAAGGCAGAACTGAATACTGCCGGAAACCCGGACACGCCCATTTACGTTGGCGAGATGGGCTCGGTTTCCAGCAATCCAGGCAAACAGAGCTGGTCGATTACCCAGGGTCTATTTGCCGGCCAAATGCTGGGCGAAATGATGAACGATGGCGTATCGCGCGCCACCTGGTGGATTGGCTTCGGCAATTGCAACGGAACCGGCACCACTAGTGATCCCGCAAATCTCAGCGCCTCGCTCTATGGATGGCAGGATTTCGGGGCCTACAATGTCTTCTCCGATGGGTCTGCGGATAGCACCTGTCCGGGCGCTGGTCCCCTCGGCACATTGTCTCCCACGGCGGTTGCGTTTCAGCTCTTTAGCGATGTGGCCGTCACCGGCGAAAACGCGCTGACCGCGACCGTGGCCGGCGATACGGCCGACGTGCGCGCGTATGCCGCTACCCATAGCGGCGGGACGGCGCTGGTGCTGTTCAACCTGAACAAAACCACGAGCGAGCCGGTTACGATTACGCTTTCGGGGCAAACCACCGCTTCGACCGTTACCATGGAGACCTACGACAAAGCCACCTATGACCTGTCGGGTTCGCCGACCGGATTCTTTCCGGACCCGGCAGGGACGAGCACCTGGGCCCCGCCATTTCCCACCACGATCACTTCGCCGACCCTGCCGCTGACTCTTACTCTCACCCCCTGGAGCATGAACGTGGTCATTATCCACTAGGTCTCCGACCGCTTGTCGTTGTACCCAGATCGGATGCCCCACCCTTGGCGCGTGCCGCTGCGGAATCCGGCCGGAATGGGAGTCTTGCTGTGCGGCGCGCCCGCGGCTGGCTACACTGATAACCAGCATGGGCAGTCTACCTTCAACGCCGGTATCGAGTTATCGCGGGCGGCTTGCGCCCTCGCCCACCGGCTACCTGCATGTGGGCCACGCGCGCACCTTCTGGACGGCCTTTGAGCGGGCGCGCAACGCGGGCGGCACACTCGTCATGCGCATGGAAGACCTGGACCCCGATCGCAGCCGCTCCCGCTATGCCGAAGCGGCAATCGAAGACCTCTGCTGGCTGGGCATCCGCTGGCAGGAAGGCCCGGGCCGAGAGGGTGCAAACAATCTGGGCAGCCCGGCCAGTCATGACGACGCCGGGCCCTTTTCGCCTTACGCGCAGAGCCGCCGCCGGGCGTACTATCTTGCCGCATGGCGCACGCTCTTCCAGCGCGGCTTCCTTTACCCCTGCCGCTGCTCGCGCAAGGATCTTGAGACCGCGCTCGCCGCGCCGCATGAGGCCGGCCCGGCAGGCTCGCAGACCAACGGGGAAGTTGAGCCGCTGGACGACGAACCGGTCTATCCCGGAACTTGCAGGCCCGCCGCCGGCCGCGATTCTGAGGACGATCCTCCAGGACTTCCCTGCCCTGCCGCGAACGAGATCGAGACCCCGGATGGCACCAACTGGCGATTCCGCGTTCGCGACGGCGAAGCAATCGAGTTTGAGGATCGCAACCTGGGTCCGCAACGCTTTGTGGCCGGCCGCGACTTTGGAGACTTTGTCGTCTGGCGGCGCGACGGCGTGCCCAGCTACCAGCTTGCCTGCGTGGCCGACGACGCAGCTATGGGCATTACGGAGGTGGTGCGCGGCGCCGATCTGCTCAAGTCCACCGCCCGCCAGATCCTGCTCAATTGCGCCCTGGGATACAACAATCCCGCCTGGTTTCACTGCCGCCTGGTGGTGGATCGGAACGGCCGCCGCCTGGCCAAGCGCCACGACTCGCTGAGCCTGCGCGCCCTGCGCCAGCGAGGGTTAACTCCCGCTGACATTCTGGCTGGCGAGCTGCCGCTGGAAGCCTAGCAACCTTCAGCCTCCTGGCGCCAGCTCCAGCCCTACCTGTTCATTCGCCGCGCGGGTCTCACCCATGCCGGATGAACGTCCCATCCTGCAACTCGCTCATCGCCTGCCGCAGTTCCGCCTGCGTGTTCATCACGATCGGCCCGTACCAGGCCACCGGCTCCTCCAGCGGCTTGCCTGAAACCAGCAGGAAGCGCATGCCCTCGGGACCGGCATGGACCACGATCTCGTCGCCGCGGTCGAAGAGCACCAGAGAGTGGTTCTTCGCGTCGTATGCCGCCGGCGCATTGGGGTCAACGGCCGATTCGGTCAGCACGGCCTGCGGGTCCGAGGCGTCGAGGAAGGCGCCCGAACCGGCAAAGACATAGGCAAAGGCGTTGCGGCTCGTCTCCACCTGGATGCGCTTGCGCTTGCCCGGCGGGATGGAGATGTCCACATAGCGCGGGTCTGCGGCCACGCCCTCCACCGGCCCCGTCTGGCCCCAGAACTCGCCGCAGATGACGCGCGCCCTGGTTCCGTCGTCCTCGGCCACCTCGGGGATGGCGCTTGCGGGAATGTCCTGATAGCGCGGCGCGGTCATCTTGAGCGAGGCGGGCAGGTTGGCCCACAACTGAAAGCCGTGCATCCGTCCCCGCTCATCTCCCTTGGGCATCTCCTGGTGCAGAATCCCGCTCCCAGCCGTCATCCATTGCACGTCGCCGGCGGTCATGCGCCCCTTGTTGCCCAAGCTGTCTCCGTGCTGCACCTCGCCGGCCAGCACGTACGTGATGGTCTCGATTCCCCGGTGCGGATGCCACGGAAAACCGGCCAGGTAATCCGCCGGATTGTCGTTGCGAAAGTCGTCCAACAGCAGGAACGGATCGAACTCTGTGGTCTTGCCAAAACCGAAGGCGCGCTGCAACTTCACGCCAGCGCCTTCGATGGTGGGCTTGGTTTCAAAGATCTGCCGAACGGGACGAAGCGACACGGTTGACCTCCTCTGCCTTACAAGGATTAGATGCGGGAGGACGATATTCGAAGCAGCGGGTGGCGAGGCGGCCAGCACCCGTTCCGGCAGGCGCGGCTGCGATGAGCTTCAGCTTTCCTTGCGGTAGAGCAGGTCGCGGATTGCCTTCCGGCGCGCCTCGTTGGCTTCCCTCGCGGCCTTGCGCTCCACGGCGTCCATATGCCGCTTTGCCGCGGGGGCCGCTGCCTCGGGTTCGCTGCACGCCGGGCACCGGTTGGCAAAGCCGGGCTTGTCCGGCCTCAGTTCGAACTCCTCTGAGCAGACAACACAGACCTTGATGGGAAGCGCCATTGGCATCCATTTTAGTGCATGCCGATCCATCGCGCTTTTGCCTACGCAGTTGCCGGTGGTATATTCCCCGACAGGCTTGAGTGACCGGCGCACGCGCATGACACAGAAGAAGGCGAGTTGAACATTCCTTCGCAGCGGCGGAAATGCGCATCGCGGAGAAAAAAGGAGCCCATTATGCGTCGTCTACCGGCCATCGCGTGCGCCATCTGCCTCGCGGCATGCATAGCCCCTTCCGTGACCCAGGCGCCGCCGGCCGTCTCACCGGCGACACGCCCGGCGCAGCCGACGCCTCCCACCCGCGATCCCAGTTCGCCTGGATTTGTAGCCGCCAGAGAGTTGCCGGACGGCGTCAATGCTCCGGCAAGTGCCGACGGGAACTTCATCCTCGGTCCCACGCACAACCCCGCGCCGGAGATGGCCGCGCAGGAAGGCGTGCCACAGGGAACGGTCAATGAGTTCACCATGAGTTCGGCCGACAGCAAGATCTATCCCGGCATCGCCCGCGAGCCCAATACATTCGGCGAGCCCGATCCCGCCGATCCCGCCAAACTCATCGTAACCACCAGCCACCCCGCTCCCTATACTCGCCACGTTGCTGTTTATGTCCCCAAACAATATGTGCCGGGCACAGTCGCGCCGTTTATTGTCGGCACCGACGGTCCCGACCGGGCGCTGTTTACGGCCCTCGATAACCTGATAGCCGAGCACCGGGTGCCGGTGATGATCGCCATCTCCATCGGCAATGGCGGGGGCGACGCGCAGGGCAGCGAGCGCGGCCTGGAATACGACACCATGTCGGGCCAGTATGCGGAGTTTGTCGAAAAGGAAGTGCTGCCGCTCGTCGAGTCGCAATACCATGTCAAGCTGACTCGCGATCCCGAGGGCCGCGCGACCATGGGCGGCAGCTCCGGCGGCTCGTGCGCATTGATCATGGCCTGGTATCGCCCTGACTTATACCATCGCGTTCTTACTTACTCCGGCACTTACGTGAACCAGCAGTGGCCCTATAACCCGCGGACTCCCCACGGCGCGTGGGAGTTTCATGAGCATCTGATTCCAGACAGCTTGGCCAAGCCGCTGCGCATCTGGATGGAAGTGGCCGACAGAGACCTCTTCAATCCCAATATCATGGGCGACGGTATGCACGATTGGGTCGCCGCCAACGAGAACATGGCCAAAGTTCTGGCCGCCAAGGGCTATCGCTACCAATTTGTCTTTGCCCGCAACGCCGGCCACGTCGACCACGCGGTGAAACAGCAAACCCTGCCCGAAGCGCTGGAGTATCTCTGGCAGGGCTATCCCATCGCAGGCGCCAAGAATTGATTTGAGTTAGGTCGGATCGGAAGCAGAGACGTCGAAAGCGTATCCGTCAGTTCAAGACAAGGCTATTTAACACTCGCCGACGCTGTTTGCGTCAGTAATGTCCGGATTGCCGACAAATCGCTCAGAACTTAAGAAAGGAAACCGATCACAGAGCCATGGTCGACGCGATGCTCGGAATCGCCACTTCTATGAATGTTGGAACATTTACTTTCAGCCTGGTGTCTAATCAAGCATGACCACTCATCGTTACCAGAAGAGGATATCGGTTTTCTTGGTGGCCGCCCTCCTATTCCTCAGCATCGGATGGCTCGTAATGGAGGCACGCCAGTGGCTATTTCGCGCACAAGCGGAGGCTCTGCTGGCCGACATCAAATCTCTGGAGTTGAACCGAAGTTCATGGTCCGATGCACAGAGGCTAATGACTCGTTGGGGCAAATGGGGAGGGTCGTATGGAAACTGCGAGCCAGAGAATTGCAGTTTCAGTATCAGGATTTACCACTTCCCGTTGGTCCACCCGTCATTTGTCTTTGAAGAAGGCCCGCACATCGGCGCGAGAGTATTGGAATTGGTCGGCCTACGAAGCGCCGTAGTGACCGCAGGATTTCATGTCGCCCACGGCGTCATGACAGACAAGGGATTCGGAATGGAAGTGGCACTGCCAGTCAACCAATGGATCAATCCAGGAGGTCGTTTTTGGCTAAGAGATGAAATCGGTAGTTCTTACTGGCCAAGCCTCGATGTTGCCTTCTTGGAAGGCAACAAACTGGGTCAATCAAACCCGATTACCATTGCCAAGCACCCAAATCGTAGTTTTGTCCAACGACGAATTCGTCTCGAGGCGAGCTTCACCCCAGAGGAATCTCAAGAGGAGCAGGCCGCGCTCACAGACTTCCACTTTGACTGCATAACACGTCGGACCCCATG
Source organism: Occallatibacter sp. (assembly GCA_049521195.1). GTDB lineage: Bacteria > Acidobacteriota > Terriglobia > Terriglobales > Acidobacteriaceae > Telmatobacter. The sequence continues at coordinate 3,317 of JBEKPA010000026.1, read as the reverse complement.
CACGAGCCGCGGGGAGCTCCTACTTAGAGCGGAGGAGGAATTCGAGGGGGAAGGGCGAGAATAGAGTTTTTTCCGGTGCAGGGTTCTTGGCCCCAAGGTCGCTGTTCCGAACGGTTGACCGGCAACCCGGAAGTAATCCTCTACTGTTCCAAACAGCCCGTAGCGATCAGTAAACAGCGCTATCGGAATTTTTCTTGAATGTTCCGGGCGGGGCATCGACCGACTCGGAAGCGGCCTCGGCTTTCCACGCCTTCCACATGGCCAATCTCCCGCCGGCCTTATCCTCAATACAGCCTCCCATGCCCGACTTCGCCCAATCCGTCAAGCAGCAGGCCGACATCGTCAAGGTGATCGAGGGCTATATCCGCCTGCGCAAGGCTGGCGCGCAGAACTACTCCGGCCTCTGCCCGTTTCACAAGGAGAAGTCGCCGTCCTTCTCGGTTCATGCGGTGCGCCAGTTCTACCACTGCTTCGGCTGCCAAGAGTCGGGCGACGTGTTCAGCTTCGTGGCCAAGATTGAGAACGTCACCTTCCCTGAGGCGGTGCGGATCGTGGCGCAGAAGTGCGGCATCCCGCTCCCCAAGCGCGAGTTCTTTTCCCCGGAACAGGCTGCCGAGGCGCGCCTGAGAACCAAGCTCCTGGAGCTGCACGAGATTGCGGCCGCATGGTTCGAGGAGCAGCTACGCTCGCCCGAGGGCGCAGTGGCACGCGAGTACCTGGCCGGCCGCGGACTCACTCCCGAAGGCATCAAGGCCTTCCACATCGGCTATGCCCCGGACAGCTTCAACGCCCTGCGCGACCGGCTCAGCGGCATGGCGGACAACGAGACCCTGCGCGCCAGCGGCCTCTTCAGTTCAAAAGAACAGGGCGACGGCAGCCTGGGCCCCATCTACGACCGCTTCCGCAAGCGGGTTATGTTTCCCATCGCCAACGAGAGCGGCCGGGTGATCGCCTTCACCGCGCGTACGCTGGAGACGGGCGACAAGGCGGGCGCCAAGTACATCAACTCGCCGGAGACGCCGCTCTACTCCAAGAGCCTGGTGCTCTTCAACCTGGACAAGGCGCGCGCCTCCATTCGCCAGCATGAGTTCGCCGTGCTCGTCGAGGGCCAGATGGATTGCATCTCGGTCTACTTGCGCGGCATTCAAAACGTGATCGCCACCAGCGGCACGGCCTTTACCGAGCAGCAGGTGGCCCTGTTGCGCCGCCACACCTCGCAGGTCGTGGTCAACTTCGATCCCGACGCCGCCGGCAGCAACGCCGCCGAGAAGTCCATCGCCCTGCTTACCGAGGAGGGCTTCACCATCAAGATCGTCACCCTCGACGGCGGACTCGACCCCGACCGCTATATCCGCGAGCGCGGCGTGGAGGCCTATATGGCGGCCCTGCGCGGCGCACGCCGACAGGCCGACTACCTGATCGAGCGCGCGCGCCTGCTGTTTCCCGGCGCCAGCTCGGAGCAGAAAGTGAAGGCCATGAACTTCCTGCTGCCACACATTCGGCGGATGCCCGAGAAGCTGGCGCGCGACCAGTTTGCCGCTGACGCCGCGCAAAAGCTGGGCATCGACTCCGCCGTGTTGCGCGAAGAACTGCGCCAGGCCGCGCTCAAGCGGCGCGATCGCGTAGAGGCGCGGGCTGCAACGCTCACCGAGGTGGAGCGGGTGCTGCTCCGCGCGCTGGCTATTACCGACCCTGAAGACGAGCGGGCGCGGCGGCTGGCGGGAGACGCTCTGGCCCAGCAACCGGCGTGGTTTGAGCATCTGGGCACGTTCGCGGCCATGCAGGCCTTGGCCGGCCGCCAAGCAAGTGACCCAATAGAAGTGGTCGAGGACCCAGCGCAGCGGGCTTTGTTGGCCGAAGCACTGCTGGCGGAGACCAAGCCGCCCTTGGAGAGTGAGGTGCAAAGCGCCATCCAGGAGATTCATGAGCGGTCCATCGAAACCCGCCAGCGCGACCTTCGCGCCCTGATCGCCGAAGCCGAGCGGCGCGGCGACTTTGCCGAGCTGGCCCTGCTGACCCAGCAAAAGCTGGAGCTCGATCGCGCCCTGCGGAATTTGCATCTGCATCGGGGACCGGCATGATCCCGGCGTACTTCACTGCGCTTGCCCTGGCCGCATGTACAAACCTGAATGGCGGCGGATAACATTGCAAGTCGCCACCAAGCGGCCGCGTCCGGCGATGAAATACGGCGCAGGCGGCCGCTCGAACCCAAGCTAAGAGGCCCTGAAATGAAGAATTCGCTTGTCCGCCTGTTTGCACGCCTCGCCGCGCTTTTGCCCGGCGCGTTCGTTCGGGTTGCCGCAGCCGTAGCGCTTCTCATCGCCCATGCCGCCTTTGCGCAGGTTGCGCCGCCGCATACCCCCATCGTGCTCACCGGCGCAGACCGGCGGCCTGCCACCTCTCTCGACGGCGATTGGGCCTCGATCGTCGATCCTTACTTCTCCGGGCTCTTCAGCTTTCATCACCAGGAAAAGACCGACGGATGGTTCCTCAACCGGAAGGCCCAGCCCAGCGATGACTTCCCCACGGAGTACGACTTTGCCACGGCGCCCAAGCTCAAGGTGCCGGCGGACTGGAATACGCAGCGCGAGTCGCTGCTCTACTATGAAGGGCCGGTGTGGTACGAGCGGGATTTCACCTATGAACCCAAAGCCCACACGCGCATCTTTCTGCATGTGGGCGCGGCTAACTATCGCTCCTGGTTCTGGGTCAATGGGGTGAAGGTTTGCGAGCACGAGGGCGGATACACGAGCTTCAACTGCGACATGACGGCGGCGGTTCATGCGGGCGCTAACTTTGTGGTGGCCGTTGTTGATAACACTCGCCGCGAGGACAACGTTCCCACGCTTGAAACCGATTGGTGGAACTATGGCGGCCTGCATCGCTCGGTCTCTGTGATCGAGGTTCCCGAGACCTTCATCGACCAGTACGATCTGCACCTGAGCCGGACTGAGAATTCAGTGATCGAAGGCTGGGTCCATGTGGAAGGCGGCCAGCCCGGCGCAACGGTCCAGGTGGAGATTCCCGAGTTGAAAGCAAAGACCGCGGCGGCCATAGGGGACGGCGGGCGCGCCATGATTCATCTCGCCGTTGAAGGGCTGGAGCGCTGGTCTCCGGAGACGCCGAAGCTATACAAGGTTCAAGTACGCACGGGTCGGGACGCTATCGAAGACTTGATAGGCTTTCGCACGATCGAGACACGCGGCACCGAGATACTGCTGAATGGAAAGCCTATCTTTTTGCGCGGCATCTCGATACATGCCGAGGCCCCCTACCGCACCGGCCGCGCTAACACGGACCAGGATGCGGAGACGCTG
>JBEKPA010000025.1:0-20831 GCA_049521195.1 Occallatibacter sp. | reverse complement strand
CATGGCGATGCGCATCGAGAGCCGCCGAACCCAATCCCGCCTTCCACCCCGGCGACAAGGACCCATCGCCGGGGACCCCGGCCTTCGCCGCCAGCACTTCCAGCCGCGAAACCGCAACGACCGGAATTCGCGCGGCCTCGGCGAAGCCCTTTACGGCGCTCAACCCCACCCGCACGCCGGTAAAGCTCCCCGGCCCGTTCACGGCCACGATTGCGCCCAGTTGGCGCAGCGCGGCGCCGTTGTGCGCCAGTAAGTCGCTGACGGCCGCGACCAGCGTAGCCGAGTAGCTGCGCCCTTCCAACTCGATCTGACCCAGGATGTCCACCGCGCCCCCGGCCAAGCGGCCGAGCGCAACGGAGCCCGAGGGTCCGCAGGTATCGATGGCCAACACCAGCATCGGTTCAAGCATGAAGCCTCGCTACACCGCCGCCAGCGCCTGATCCAGGTCGGCGATCAGGTCTTCCTTGTCCTCGATGCCGATCGACAGCCGTACGCGTCCCTGGGTTATGCCCATGGCCGCGCGCTGCTCCTCGGTCACCGAGGCATGCGTGGTGGTGGCCGAGTGCGATGCCAGCGACTCGACCCCGCCCAGCGACTCCGCGCTCAGGAAGATCTTGATTGCCGCCAGGAACCGTCCCGCCGCCGCTTGCGATTCCAGCTCAAAGCTCAGCATCGACCCGAAGCCCCTCTGCTGCTTCACGGCCAGATCGTACTGCGGATGGCTCTTCAATCCCGGGTAGGCCAGGCGGCTCACCTTCGGATGCGTGGAGAGGAATTCCGCGACGGCGCGCCCGTTCTCCTCGTGCTGCTTGATGCGCAGGGGCAGCGTCCTGATGCCGCGCAGCACCAGGAAGCACTCGAAGGGCGACATCACGCCGCCAGCCGCCTTCTGAACCAGCAGAAAGCGCTCCTTGTGCTCGGGAGTGGAGCCGATCAGCGCCCCGCCCAGACCGTCCGAGTGGCCGTTCAGGTACTTCGTCGTGGAGTGCATCACGATATCCGCGCCCAGTGCGAGGGGGTTCTGCAACACCGGCGACATGAAGGTATTGTCCACGCCCACCTCGACGCCCCTGGCGTGGGCAATCGCGCTCACCGCCGCAATGTCGGTCAAAACCATCAGCGGATTGCTGGGCGTCTCAATGAGAATCAGCTTGGTCGCGGGCCGGATCGCCGCTTTCACCGCCTTGAGGTTGCTGGTGTCCACATGCTCGATGTCGATTCCGTAGCCCGAGACGATCCGGTCGAACAGCCGCACCGTGCCGGCATACACATTGTGCGAACAGAGCAGGTGGTCGCCCGCGCGCAGCATGGCCACCATCGCCGAAATCGCCGCCATGCCGCTGGTAAACGCATGGCCGCTGAAGCCGCCTTCCAGCGCCGCCAGCGCTTCTTCCAGCCGGTCGCGCGTGGGGTTGCCGGCGCGCGAGTAGTCCCAGCCCCGGTCCGTGCCGATGCCGGTCAGCTCAAAGGTGGATGAAAGGTAAACGGGCACGTTCACAGCGCCGGTATGCGGGTCGGGGTACTGCCCGGCATGAACGGCAAGAGTCGAGTATCTGTATGGGGAAGTGGTCATCTGCCGCGCTTCAGCTCCTGAAAACTAGCTTATCGCAGAGGGCTGGAGAGGGCGTTCTCGGAATCCGCCGGATTCCGCATTCACCCCCCACCCGGAATGCCGCCGTCCCAGCGCCGTTTAACGAGCAAGTGGAACTCAGCTGGTTTCAATCCGCGCCCGGACGGGCTGTAACAGGCTGCGGAAAGACTCATTCGGAACGGTCAAACGTTGTCCCGCCGCTCGATCTGGCGGATGGCTTATCGACCTTGACTCCGCAGCTTCTGCCCGGGCCGGGGGAAGGATGAGGCCAGAACGACTGAGCCTGCTCAATGCGGATTTCAAGAGTCACTTGGGCGACGGGCATGGCGGAATCTCGTTTCATTATGGGCCGAGTTGTCCCAAACGGGCAATGGCACAAGATTCTGGGGCTCGGGGACACCGTTTTTCGCAGTACACTAGGGTGCATAGGCATGAGATTCTCAGTTCCCCATCCGATCCCCTATCAGGGCAGCAAACGGCGCCTTGCGCCGGCGATACTGAGTCTTGTGCCCGATCTCGGTTATACCCGCCTTGTCGAACCATTCGCAGGTTCGGCAGCGGTCACGCTTGCCGCTGCATCCCAACGTAGATTTCGCTCCTTCTTGCTCGGAGATGCGCTTGAGCCCCTTGCCCGCCTGTGGGAGAACATCCTCCGGGATCCGGCCAGCATCGCCAAAGGCTATGAACTGCTGTGGAACCGTGAGCAAGCGATCCCGATCGGTGGGTTCTATGAGATTCGTGCTGAGTTCAACTTAGACCGCGATCCGGCCAAGCTGCTTTACTTGCTGGCTAGATGCGTGAAAAATGCAGTTCGTTTCAATCCGGCAGGTGAATTCAACCAGTCACCGGACAAGCGCCGCAGAGGTACAAATCCTCGTGCGATGGAAGCCGAACTATTGGCAGCGCACCGGGTACTCCAGGGCAAATGCCGCGTTGTCCATTCCGATTTTGCGCAACTGTTCGAACAGGCGAGACCGGGCGATTTCTTTTATCTCGACCCACCTTATCAAGGAACGAGCGACGGGCGCGATCAGCGATATGTCGCCGGTCTAAGCCGAGAGCGAATGATCGAAGGCCTTGCCGTCCTCAATCGGAAGCGCATTCCATTTATCCTCAGCTATGACGGGTCCTGCGGCGGGCGGAGTTATGGCGAGCCATTGCCCGGGGAAGTTGCGCATCGAATCCTTTTGGATGTCGGACGATCGAGTCAGGCAACGCTGAACGGACGCGAGGAAACAACGATCGAGTCGCTATATATATCGCACGATTTGCCAGCTACCAGCCCAAACACCACCTTTTCTCTGGGCGATTTTGCGGACCAAGCCATGCTGTTTTGCTAGCTTTTGCGCAGTATCTCCTTGATCTGTTCCGGAACTGTAAGGCGACTCGTCTTCGATTTGCGGCGAAGCTTTTCATAATCCTGCACCTCGGCGCCTATCCAAACGAGATCCGCCCGCCGTTCGCTCTCCATCCCAACATGATCGTAGTTCCCCGGCTCCGCCCAATAGCATGTGCCACAAATCGCGAGATTCTTGTTCTGCAACCAATTCGGGCAATGCTCGCAACTCCACGACTTCTTCCTATTGCAGGAGCCGCACAGAACCAGGTAGGGATCGGCTTGTTGGGCTTGCGACTCTCCTCCCACCTCATGCGGAATACGATGATCCACCTGGAGATTGGTGTTCGCACCGCATATCTGGCACTTGCTTCCCGCAGCGGCAATGACCTCGTCGCGTTTCTTCTTAGGGAGAGCCGCTCTTCCAGACTTTCGCGTGTCAGTCTTTGCTGAGTCTGGGAAGAGATAGGCTGCTATGGAGCGGCCATTCGTATGCTTGACTTTGATGGTCTGGATTGAGAAGCCGAGTTCACGCGCATCGCGCACGGCGCGAGGCGGATGCTCGTATCCGGCATGATTGATCTCTTCCGTTGTGACCATGCCGTTCTTGACAATGCTATCCAAGACAAATCGCGCCGTTTGTTGCTCACGGCTTCGATGCGTTCAAGCAGTTCCTTCGATATCTTTGCCGGGTTTGCCATCAAAATGTCCTCCGTTTCAGTGGAAGTCTTCTTAGCTTTCAAACTGCGCCAGTTGTTCGGGAACCGGCCTGGGGGTGAAGAGGCTGACCGCGATCATGGCAATCACGGCCGCGGCCAGAGCGGGGAAGATGGCGTCTCGCGCAGCGATGATGGGTGGGAAGAACTCTTTGACCGCCTCGATGTCCCAGGCCAGCGTGACCACCGTACCACTGGCGATGGCCGCCACCGCGCCCCAGGCGGTAACGCGCTTCGAGTAGAAGGCCGCCAGCACCACCGGCGTGAGCGCGGCGGAGTACACAGTGTAGGCATAGAGCATCTTCTGCAGGATGCTCTCGGCATAGACCGCCTGGTAGAGCGCCCAGCAACCCAGCAGCACCACGGCCAGCCGGGAGACGATCAGCACCCGCTTGTTCGAGGCCCCAGGCGCCATATAGCGCACAAAGACGTCGTTGACCAGGTTGGTGGCCGGTGAAAACAAGTAGTTCGAGGCCGTGGAAATGACCTTGGCGAAGACCGCGCCCAGCAGCAGCGCTCCCATGACCGCGGGCAGGCCGTGGCGTGCCGTGTAGGGGATGATCTCGCGCGGATGCAGGGCCACCTCGCCGGTGGGATAAAGCGCGCGGCCAAAGACGGCGATGGCCACGATCAACGTTTCGAGGAGCACGGTGCCCAGAATCCAGCCGACGACTGAAACGCGCGCGTCCCGCTCGGATCGTGCGGAGAAGAACTTTTGATACATCACCTGGTTGCCCAGCATGAGCAGCAGCACGGGCACCAGGAATTCAAGGCCGCGGACCACGCCCATGCCCACGGACTGCCGCACATGATCGGGGCTGAGGCGGTAGTTGCCCAGAACCTGAAAGTACTCGGGCGGCAGAGCGGAGTGAAGCCCGGACCATCCACCGGCCTTGACGTACAGCATGGGCGCGGCAATGACGCAGATAACGGTGACCAGTGAGCCGATGGCCACGTCCATGTAGGCCACCGACGACATGCCTGCCAAAGCCGTGGTGACGATGACGAACGCGGCGATCATGAATGTGCCCAGTTGCGGCGAGACGGCATCTGGAAAGATGAGGTGCAGCACATCGCCGCCGCCCTTGAATTGGTAGCTGGTGATGGCGATATAGGCGATGAGGATGGCGATGGTGCCCAGCACCCGCGCCGTCTGGTTGTAGCGGGCCTCGAGCAGGTCGGGCAGCGTGAACTGGGCAAATTTGCGGGCCCGGGGAGCAATGAAGTAGATGAGCAGCAGGCCCAGCCAGCCTCCGGCCGGTTGCCAAAGCGCGGCAAAGCCGTTCTTGTAGGCGTTCTCCGCCCCGGCAAACAGCGAACCTGCGCCGATCCAGGAGGTGAGCAGGGTAAGCACCAGGACCGCGGCGGGCAGAGAGCGGCCGGCCAGCAGGTAGTCGGCCCTGGTCTTCACCTGGGAGGTTTGATAGAGGGCCACCGCCAGCAGGACAGCGACTATAACAACCAGCACAAGAATATAGAGTTGGGACATTTGCGGAGTCCTCGCGGGAGCAACCTGGATTATCAGCAGTTTACCGGATGGAGGAGTTGCCCGGCGCGGGCCGCCCTGACCGCAGGCGGGGGGTTTGCATTCCGCTCGGCGTTTCGATATGATTCAAAGATGCGCCTGGGGGAGATCTCCGGGCAGTCATTAGCACCACGGTTTTTGGGCCCGTTCGAGTATGCCGGCCGCGGAACGCCAAGCGCGTTGGCCGTGTGACCGGCACCCGGGCTTCCGCCACAGGCGGACTGGCAAGAGCGGTGGGAGACGAGGATGGAATGGCCAGAAAAGACAGCAAGAACATTGCGAAGGCGCGCGCGGCTGTAACCAAGCCGTCGTATCCCCTGCCGGAGGCCGTTGGGCTGCTCAAGCAGGTGAAGTACGCCAAGTTCGACGAGACGGTGGACCTGACGCTGCGCCTCGGCGTGGACACGCGCCATGCCGACCAGATGGTGCGCGGGACGGTGGTGCTGCCGCACGGGCTGGGCAAGTCCAAGACGGTGGCCGTGATTGCCTCCGGCGACCGCCAGAAGGAGGCCGCCGCGGCCGGCGCCGACTTTGTGGGCGGCGAAGAGATGGTGGAGAAGATTCAGAAGGAAGGCTGGACCGCCTTCGACGCGCTGATCGCCACGCCGGACATGATGAAGGTGGTAGGCCGGCTGGGCAAGATTCTTGGACCCAAGGGCCTGATGCCGAATCCCAAGACCGGAACCGTGACCATGGACGTGGCTGCGGCGGTGAAGGAGATCAAGGCCGGCAAGGTGGAGTTCAGGGCCGACAAGACCAGCCTGGTGCATGTGCCGGTGGGCAAGCTGAGCTTCGACCCTCAGAAGCTGGTGGACAACGCAACCACCGTGATTGGCTCGATTGTGCGTGCCAAGCCATCGGCGGCCAAGGGCAAGTACATCAAGAGCGTGACGCTGAGCTCGACGATGGGGCCTGGAGTGCCGCTGGATTCGGCGGTTGCGGACGCGGCCGGCAAGCGCTAAGTCAGGGATCAGGGGTCAGAGATCAGGGATCAGGTGGTTCGGTGCTCTGATCGGCGGTTTTGCCGGACCCGGAGACATTGGCAGCAGGATTTGCGACACAGCGCCTAACGGGGCGCGGGAAGGGATCGGAAAACGGCAGATAGGAGGCAGGTTTCTTACTGATCTCTGATCTCTGACCCCTGATCTCTTTATGGAGCAAGACGATGGCGATTTCAAGAGCGAAGAAGACGGAGAAGGTCCAGTTGCTGGCGCGTGAGCTGGAGACCTCGACAACGGCGATTGTGGGCACATTTTCCAAGCTCACCGTGGCCAAGGACTTTGCGCTGCGCAAGGTGATCCGCGAGGCGGGCGGCAAGTACCGCGTGGTGAAGAACAAACTGGCAGCCGTCTCCGGCCAGGGCACGCAGGTCGAGGCCGCGCTGCAGGGGCTGAAGGGCGTGAACTCGGTGGCGTTCACCGGCGGCGATCCGGTGGCGCTGGCCAAGGCATTTGCCAAGTGGGCGGGCGAGAACGCGGAGTTCCAGTTCAAGCTGGGAATTGTGGACGGCAAGCTGCTGAGCGTGGACGAGGTGAAGTCGCTGGCCACCATGCCGGGCAAGGAAGAGCTGTTTGCCAAGCTGCTGTTCCTTATCAATGCGCCGGCGCAGCGGCTGGTAACCGTGCTGAACGCCGCGGGGCGCGACTTGGCGGTGGTGCTGGGCCAGGGCGTGGAGAAGGAGAAGTTTGGCGCTGCGGCTTAAGCCGTGAGTTTCTAGCTCTTAGCTTCTCGTTTTTCTTGCGGGAGCAGCGATCGCTGGCGCCACCATGGAAGAGCTAGGAGCTAGAAGCTAAGAGCTAAATGCTAGGAGCTGGTTTTAGGGATTTGGTTGTTGCACAGGCGGGAAGTGCGCGGGTCTGGCGCATCGGAAACTTTCAGCCAGGGCTGACGGCCGGGTAATTCAGGAGCAACAGGCAATTCAAACGACTTTGGTCAAACGATTTTGAATGGAGAAGAAAATGGCGGATCTGGTGCAGTTGGAAGAGCAAATTGTGTCGCTGAGCCTGCTGGAAGCGGCGGCGCTGGTGAAGAAGCTGGAAGCGCGTTTGGGCGTTTCGGCGGCGGCGGCGGCTCCGGTTGCCGTAGCGGCGGCGGGCGCGGCAGCTCCCGTGGTTGAGGAGAAGACCGAGTTTCAGGTCATCCTGAAGGACTTCGGCACGAACAAGATCAGCACCATCAAGGCCGTCCGCGAGGTTACCTCGCTGGGCCTGAAGGAAGCCAAGGATCTGGTCGACGGAGCTCCGAAGGCCATCAAGGAAAACGCGACCAAGGACGAGGCCGAGGCCATCCGGAAGAAGTTCGAAGGCATCGCGACCATCGAGATCAAGTAATCGGGGACTTGCAAGCACAGCCGGGACGCGCTACGATATTCGTTGCGCGTCCTCTCGACCCATCCCGGTTTTTCAGGGGTTGAAGCGGGGCTGGCGGCGCGTACTGGAATCGAGGAGTGGCACGCAGACGCCCGTTACCGGAGCAGGGCCAAGCACTCCGGCGGCGGGCACGGCGCGAGATTGAAGTGCCTTAGGGTCAACGGTTTACCTTGGGTCAGGCAGGCAATTCGTTGACGAGTGGCGAGTGGCTGGCGAACCGCGGCAGAAGCGAGTTTTGGGATCGGCGAGAGCATTGCAGAAGAATTCGGATGGGAGCACAGGCGATGGGCCGCGCTCGTGAGGCATTGTGTCCTTACGGGCTATTTGTGCGTTCCCGTCTCATCAGGTGGGACTTTTAAGCAGTTTCCATCTTGCGCACAAGTATCCTTGACGGGTTTTACCCGTTGCGCTTGCTTCTCTCAATTGTGCGCAGTCTAGCGCACTTGCCGGATGCCCGGCAATGCCCACGACGCGATTTTGACGCGACTCTCACAAAACACGCTTGGCATGGGTGACGTACCGGGACGCTCTCGGCCTGTTTCAGGAATCGACGGGAGGCTGACCGGGCGCGTCGGTGGGGACTGGAAGTGGGGTAGGTCCTCCAGTCTGGATCTTCGGCTTTCTTACTGCAATCCGCTGGCGCCCAAGAGACTCGGGCGCTGGCCCGAACCCTTGCGGAACGGGATCGACGAGCCTCAGGAGTGAACATGCCCAACGAGAAGCGCGCTATACGCAGCCGGCTCGATTTTTCAAAAATTCCCACCGCAACCCAAATTCCCAACCTGATTGAAGTGCAGCGGCGCTCCTATGAGCGTTTCCTGCAGATGGACAAGCTGCCCAACGAGCGGGACGATGCGGGGTTGCAGTCGGTGTTTGTGTCGGTATTTCCCATCACCGACTTCCGGGGCATTTCGCAGCTTGATTTTGTTGACTTCGCCATCGGCAACTGGGAGTGCAAGTGCGGGCACTTGAAGGGGCTGCACCACCTGCGCACGGCCTGCGTGCATTGCGGAGCGATGGTGATTACCGATCCCTTCCTGCCCGGCGATGTGCTTTGCCAGAAGTGCGGAACCTACAACAAGAACACGCCCGACTTCTGCAACAAGTGCGGCGACCCGGTAAGCCTGCAATTGAAGTACGACCAGCAGGAGTGCGAGGAGCGGGGCATGACCTTCTCGGCGCCGTTGAAGGTGACGGTGCGGCTGACGATCTATGAGAAGGACCCGGAGACCGGCAACAGGTCCATCAAGGACATCAAGGAGCAGGAAGTGTTCTTCGGCGACATTCCGCTGATGACGCCGAATGGCACCTTCATCGTGAACGGGACCGAGCGGGTAATCGTTTCGCAGTTGCACCGCTCTCCGGGCGTTTTCTTTGAGACGGCGAACAACCGCACCTACTTTTTGGGCAAGATCATCCCCTATCGCGGCTCGTGGGTGGAGTTCGAGTACGACCAGAAGAACATGCTTTATGTGCGCATCGACCGCAAGCGCAAGTTTTTGGGCACCATCTTCCTGCGCGCGCTCGGTCTGCGCTCGGACGAAGAGATTCTCAGGACCTTCTATACGGTGGACCGGCTGCACATCGCCGACGGGAAGCTGGAGTGGGCGGTGCCGCAGGATCTGAAGGCGAACACGCACCTGGTGGGTGCCAAGCCGGCGCACGCGGTGATCGTGAACGGCGAGGAGATTGCGCACTCCGGACGGAAGATTACGCCGCACACGCTGAAGGCGATTCGCACTGCCGCGATCGACAGGATCGAGGTGGAGGCGGCCGAGCTGGACGGCGCGGTGACCGCGGCCGACGTGGTGGATTTGAACACCGGCGAAGTGGTGGTGGAGGCCAACGTCGAGTTGACGGCCGACCGCCTGAACAAGGTGCTCGCGAGCGGCGCGGCCAGCTTCGACGTGTTCTTCCCGGAGCGCGACGACGCGGGCAACATTATCTCCAACACGCTGAAGCGGGACTCGATCCGCAAGACGGAAGAGGCGCTGATCGAGATTTACCGCAAGCTGCGGCCGGGCGACCCGCCCACGCTGGATACGGCGACGGCGCTCTTTGAAGGCATGTTCTTCGACCCCCGCAAGTACGATTTCTCGCGCGTGGGCCGGCTGAAGTTCAACATCAAGCTCTATGAGGGCCAGGATGCCACCAGTCTGGACCACCGCACGCTGACGCCGGAGGATTTCTACGCCACCATCCGCTACCTGCTCAAGCTGCGCAAGAACATCGGCATGGTGGACGACATCGATCACCTGGGCAACCGGCGCGTGCGTGCGGTGGGCGAGCTTATGGAGAATCAGTTCCGCATCGGACTGGTGCGCATGGAGCGGGCGATCAAGGAAAAGATGAGCGTCTATCAGGAGCTCTCCACGGCCATGCCGCACGACCTGATCAACGCCAAGCCGGTAATGGCGGCCATCCGCGAGTTCTTCGGATCGTCGCAGCTTTCGCAGTTCATGGACCAGACCAATCCGCTGTCGGAGATCACGCACAAGAGGCGCTTGTCGGCGCTGGGACCGGGCGGCCTGTCGAGAGAGCGCGCCGGTTTTGAAGTGCGCGACGTTCACCCCACGCACTACGGCCGCATCTGCCCCATCGAGACGCCGGAAGGTCCGAACATCGGGCTGATCAGTTCGCTGAGCTGTTTTGCGCGCATCAATGAATATGGGTTCATCGAGTCGCCGTATCGCAAGGTGAAAGACTCGCGGATTCTGGACTACGTGGAGATCGTCAACGCCGGCGAGAGCGGCCTGCGCGTGGGCGATCACATCGAAAAGGACGAGGCGGCGCGGCTTAATGCGGGACTGAAAAAGGCCGGCAAGCGGCAGATCGACAAGATTCCGTTCAGCTTCTATCTGTCGGCATGGGAAGAGGACAAGCACACCATCGCCCAGGCCAACATCGAGTTCAATGAGCGGGGCGAGATCACCGAGGATCTGGTAAACGCGCGCCGGCAGGGAAACTTCGTGCTCGTGAACCGGGCCGACGTGGACTACATCGACGTGAGCCCCAAGCAGCTTGTTTCAGTGGCCGCGTCGCTGGTTCCGTTCCTGGAGCACGACGATGCCAACCGCGCGTTGATGGGCGCCAACATGCAGCGCCAGTCTGTTCCGCTTCTGGTGGCCGAGGCCCCGCTTGTGGGCACCGGCATGGAGGGGGTGACGGCGCGCGACTCCGGCGCCGTGATCCTGGCGCGCCGCAACGGCGTGGTGGATTCGGTGGACTCGCAGCGCATCATCGTGCGCGTCGAAGGCGAGCATCATCCCACGCAGCTTTCGCGCGAGGTGGGCTCCGACATCTATACGCTCATCAAGTTCAAGCGGTCGAACCAGAACACCTGCATCAATCAAAAGCCCGTCGTCCGCGAGGGCGAGCGGGTGGTCAAGGGCCAGGTGATCGCCGACGGGCCTTGCACCGAGCAGGGCGAGCTGGCGCTGGGGCGCAACGTGCTGGTGGCCTTCATGCCCTGGCGCGGGTACAACTTCGAGGACGCGATCCTGATCAGCGAACGCCTGGTGCGCGAGGACTACTACACCTCGGTCCACATTGAGGAGTTCGAGATCGAGGCCCGCGACACCAAGCTGGGTCCGGAGGAGATCACGCGCGACATTCCCAACGTGAGCGAACATGCGCTGCGCGACCTGGACGAGAGCGGCGTGATCCGCATCGGCGCCCAGATCGGCCACGGCGACATTCTGGTGGGCAAGGTGACTCCCAAGGGCGAGACGCAGCTTACGCCGGAAGAGAAGCTGCTGCGGGCCATCTTCGGCGAAAAGGCCGGCGATGTGCGCGACGCTTCGCTCACCTGCCCCCCGGGCATCGAGGGCACCGTGGTCGACGTGCGCATCTTCAGCCGCAAGGGACAGGAGAAGGATGAGCGCGCCAAGCAGATCGAAGGCGAGTACGTGGCCAAGCTGGAGAAGAACCTGGGCGACGAGATTCGCATTCTGACCGATGAGCGCCTGAAGCGGCTGGATGGCATCCTGGGCCGCAAGGAAGTGCTGGCCGACCTGCACGACGAGCGCACCAACAAGCGCCTGCTGACCAAGGGAGCCATTCTGGATCGCGAGACCATAGAGCGCATCTCCACCAAGAACCTGAAGCGCATCCGCTACGCCGACAAGGATCCGCGCGTCAACGAGCAGATCGACGAGATCGAGGAGATGACCTCGCGGCAGATCGAAGTGCTGCGCAAGATCACCAACGAGAAGATCCTCAAGCTGCAAAAGGGCGACGAACTGCCTCCGGGCGTGATCAAGCTGGTCAAGGTCTATGTGGCCATGAAGCGCAAGCTCTCGGTGGGCGACAAGATGGCCGGCCGGCACGGCAACAAGGGCGTGATCGCGCGCATTCTTCCCGAGGAGGATATGCCCTATCTGCCCGATGGAACCCCGGTGGAGATTGTGCTGAATCCGCTGGGCGTGCCTTCGCGCATGAACGTGGGCCAGATTCTGGAGACCCACCTGGGCTGGGCCGCTCACGCGCTGGGCTTGAAGATCGCCGGCGTGCTTAAGTCGGAAGAACAGATGATGGCGCGTGCTCTTGAGCACGGCAGCCAGGCTAACGCTGTCCGCGCGCTCATCAAGGAGGAGTTCGCGGGAACCGCGACGCTGCGCCAGTTGCTGGAAATGGACGACGCGATGCTGTTGCGCGTGGCCACCGGCATGGAGCGCGGCATCTGGTTCGGGACCGCGGTCTTCGACGGCGCGCGCGAAGAAGAGATCAAGGCGCTGCTGGCCTCCGCCGGCCTGCCTTCATCGGGCAAGACGGCGCTCTACGACGGCATGACAGGCGAGCAGTTCGAGCAGCCGGTGACGGTGGGCTACATCTACATGCTCAAGCTCTCGCACCTGGTCGACGACAAGATTCACGCCCGCTCGATCGGGCCCTACTCGCTCATTACGCAGCAGCCGCTGGGCGGCAAGGCGCAGTTCGGCGGGCAGCGGTTCGGCGAGATGGAAGTGTGGGCCCTGGAGGCTTATGGCGCGGCATACATCCTTCAGGAGCTGCTCACGGCCAAGTCCGACGATGTATATGGCCGCACAAAGATCTATGAAGCAATCGTCAAGGGCGAGGCGGCGATCGAGCCCGGCGTGCCGGAGTCGTTCAACGTGCTGATTCGCGAGTTGCAGTCGCTGTGCCTGGACGTGGAGTTGATCAAGCGCGCGGACCTTGTGCGCAAGGTGCCTGCGCCGGAGGTAGCGGCGGTGGCCGATTGAAGCGAGTTCTCAGTCATCGGTAGTCAGTAGTCCGTTTTTTGGCGATCTGCGTAGGACGTCATCGTAATCGGCAAAGTAAACGAGCGGCGCAGTCGAACTGAAGACTGACCACTGATCACTGACCACTGTTCTAAGGGTTCTTCTTGAAAGCGGCAACCACCGCTTCCCGGGAAGGAAGAACCGCCAAATGAATCCCGGGGATACCGCGGCAGCGGCCGAATAGGCCCGCCAAGGAGGGTCGCCTTGTTCCGTTCGAACCCGTTTGAGCTTTCTGGTCCCATTACCGACTTTGACGCCATCCGCATCATGTTGGCCTCGCCGGAAAAGATTCGCAGTTGGTCGCATGGCGAGGTCACCAAGCCTGAGACCATCAACTATCGCACCTTCAAGCCGGAGCGCGACGGACTGTTCTGCGCCCGCATCTTTGGACCGGTCACCGATTGGGAGTGCCTGTGCGGCAAGTACAAGCGCATGAAGCACCGCGGCGTGATCTGCGACAAGTGCGGCGTGGAAGTGACGGTGAGCAAGGTGCGCCGCGAGCGCATGGGGCACATCGAGCTGGCTTCGCCCTGTTCGCACGTCTGGTTCTTCAAGGGCCTGCCTTCCAGGATCGGGCACCTGCTCGACATTTCGCTCCGCGATCTGGAGAGCATTCTCTACTTCGAGTCCTATGTGGTGGTCGATCCGGGCGACGCGCCGGTCAAGGAGCGCGAGATCATCAAGGACGAGACCAAGTTCCGCGAGCTGGATGCTCAGTTCCGTCCCTCCGGCTTCAAGGCCATGATGGGCGCCGAGGCCATCAAAGAGCTGCTCAAGCGGGTGCAGATCGACGAACTGGGCATCGAGTTGCGCGAGCGGATGAAGACCGAAACCTCGGTGCAGAAGAAGATCAAATTTGCCAAGCGCCTGAAGGTGGTGGAGGCCTTCCGCAAGAGCACCAACAAGCCGCAGTGGATGATTCTGGACGTGCTGCCCGTGATTCCTCCAGAGCTGCGCCCGCTGGTGCCGCTGGATGGCGGACGCTTTGCGACCTCCGATTTGAACGATCTTTATCGCCGCGTCATCAACCGCAACAACCGGTTGAAGAAGCTGATGGACCTGCACGCGCCGGAAGTGATTGTGCGCAACGAGAAGCGCATGTTGCAGGAAGCGGTGGACGCGCTCTTTGACAATGGCCGCCGCGGACGCGTGCTGCGCGGCGCCAACAACCGCCCGCTGAAATCCTTGTCCGATACGCTCAAGGGCAAGCAAGGCCGCTTCCGCCAGAACCTGCTGGGCAAGCGCGTCGATTATTCCGGCCGTTCGGTGATCGTGGTGGGTCCGGAGTTGAAGCTGCACCAGTGCGGGCTGCCCAAGAAGATGGCGCTCGAGCTGTTCAAGCCCTTCATCTATCATCGCCTGGAGCAGACCGGCCACTGCACCACCATCAAGCAGGCCAAGGAGATGGTGGAGATGCAGGAGCCGGTGGTGTGGGACATCCTTGAAGAAGTCATCAAGGACCACCCGGTGCTGCTCAACCGCGCTCCCACGCTGCACAGGCTGGGCATTCAGGCCTTTGAGCCGGTGCTGGTGGAGGGCAAGGCGATCAAGATTCACCCGCTGGTCTGCACCGCATTCAACGCCGACTTCGACGGCGACCAGATGGCGGTCCATATTCCTCTGTCGCCCGAGGCGCAGATCGAAGCCAGCGTGCTGATGCTGGCCTCGCACAACATTTTGTCCCCGGCCTCCGGCCAGCCCATCACCGTGCCCACGCAAGACATGGTGCTGGGGCTCTACTACCTCACCAAGGCCAAGAAGGGAGGCAAGGGCGAAGGGCGCGTCTTTGCCAATACCGAAGAGATCCTGATGGCTCTCGAGGCCAAGGAAGTGGAGACGCTTTCGCCCATCCGGCTGCGCTTTACGGGCAAGGTGCTGGACATGACCACGGCCTACGACGACCAGGATCTGACCCACACCGAGGCGGTGGACTTCAACAAGGAGTACATCTCGACGACCGTGGGCCGCGTGATTTTCAACGACTCGCTGCCCTCGGGGATGCCGTTCGTCAACGGGCAGTTGAAGAAGAAGGGCATCGGGCAGCTGGTGAACTATTGCAACCAGAACCTGGGCCTGGAAGTGACGGTGGGCATGCTGGACCGGATCAAGTCGCTGGGCTTCCACTATGCGACCCGTTCGGGGCTTTCCGTGGGCCTCGACGACATGGTGATTCCGGCCAGCAAGTACACGGTTGTGGAAGAGGCCGACAAAAAGGTGATCGAAGTCCAGCAGCAGTACATGGACGGCGCCATCACCAACGGCGAGCGTTCCAACAAGGTGATCCAGATGTGGTCGGCGGTGACCGACAAGGTCGCCGATGAGATGTTCGGCAACATGAAGCGCGCGGACGAGGAAGGAGCCATGAACCCGATCTACATCATGGCCGACTCCGGAGCCCGCGGATCGAAGCAGCAGATCCGGCAGCTCTCGGGCATGCGCGGACTGATGGCCAAGCCCTCGGGCGAGGTCATCGAGACGCCCATCACAGCCAACTTCCGCGAGGGGCTGACGGTGCTGGAATACTTCATCTCGACCCACGGCGCGCGCAAGGGCCTGGCGGATACGGCGCTCAAGACGGCCGACTCCGGCTACCTGACCCGCCGGCTGGTGGACGTGGCACAGGACGTGATCGTGACCGAGTACGACTGCGGCACGATGGAAGGCATCTATGTGGGTTCGATCGTGGAGTCCGGCGAGATCATCGAGCCGCTGCGCGACCGTATCATCGGGCGGGTCTCGCTGGAGCGCATCAAGGACTACGACGGCAACGTGGTGGTGGATGTGAACCAGGGCATCGATGAAGACATCGCTTCGGCCATTCAGGGCGCGGGCGTTGAGAAGGTGAAGATCCGCTCGGTGCTCACCTGCGAGTCGCGGCGCGGAGTGTGCGCGCTGTGCTACGGGCGCAACCTGGGTTCGGGGCGCATGGTGGAGCTGGGCGAGACCTGCGGAGTGATCGCCGCGCAGTCGATCGGCGAACCGGGAACGCAGTTGACGATGCGTACCTTCCATGTGGGCGGCACGGCCAGCCGCGTCTCTGACAAGTCGCGCCTCGACGCCAAGAACAACGGCTTTGTGCGCTTCATCAACCTCAATACAGTGGAGAGCCGGGACGGGACGCTGGTGGCCATGAATCGCTCCGGTTCGGTTGCCATTCAGGACGAGCGCGGCCGCGAGAAGGAGCGCTACCAGGTGGTCTACGGCGCGCGCCTCAAGGTGAAAGACGGCGAGCATGTGAAGCTGGGCCAGATGCTGGCCGAGTGGGATCCATACACCTACTCGATCCTGACCGAGATTGGCGGCGGGGTGCAGTTCAAGGACTTGCAGGAAGGCATCACGCTCAACGAAGAGGTGGACGAAGTGACCGGCCTCTCGCGCTGGGTGGTGGCCGACACACCGGACGAGAAGCGGCAGCCGGCGTTCGTGGTCAAGA
Organism: Occallatibacter sp.; assembly: GCA_049521195.1. Classification (GTDB taxonomy): domain Bacteria; phylum Acidobacteriota; class Terriglobia; order Terriglobales; family Acidobacteriaceae; genus Telmatobacter. The sequence continues at coordinate 4,600 of JBEKPA010000025.1, read as the reverse complement.
ACGCAAAGGCCCACAAGCGCTATCTGCTGCCCCGAGGCGCGCACTTGATGGTACAGGACGGCGACGAAGTGGGTCCAGGCGACGTGCTGGCCAAGATTCCCAAGGAGAGTACCCGCACCAAGGACATCACCGGCGGTTTGCCGCGCGTGGTGGAGCTGTTCGAAGCGCGCAAGCCGCGCGAGACGGCCATCATCAGCGAGATCGACGGCGTGGTGCGCTTCGGTGAAGTTGCCAAAGGCCAGCGCAAGATTTATGTGACCGCCGACAACGGCGACGAGAAGGAGTACTCGGTGCCGCGCGGCATCCATGTGAACGTGCAGGAAGGCGAGCGTCTGCGTGCCGGCGATCCCCTTATGGATGGCCCCTTGAACCCGCACGACATTCTGGCCGTGCTGGGTGAAAAGGAGCTCCAGGGCTACCTGGTGAGCGAGATCCAGGAGGTCTACCGTCTGCAGGGCGTGGCCATCAGCGACAAGCACATCGAGGTGATTGTGCGCCAGATGCTGCGCTGGGTCAGGATCGACGAAGTGGGCGATACCAGTTTTCTCTTGGAGCAGCAGGTGGACCGCTTCCGCTTCCGCGAGGAGAACGAGCGGGTGCTGGCCAATGGGGGCCGTCCGGCGATCGGGCGTCCGCTCCTGCTGGGCATCACCAAGGCGTCGCTCTCCACCGACAGCTTCATCTCCGCGGCCAGCTTCCAGGAGACGACGCGGGTGCTTACCGAGGCCAGCATCAACGGCGCGATAGACAACCTGCGCGGCTTGAAGGAGAACGTGATCGTGGGACGGTTGATTCCCGCCGGCACGGGCCTCGAGTACTACCGCAACGTTCAGCTCTCACCGGAGCTGGAGGAAGCGGCGGCCCGCGTGCAGCAGGAGGTTACGGCGGAGATCGAGGCGGCAGAGCGCGAACTGGAGCTGATGCGCCAGGAAGGCGAGGCCGAGGAGATGGCGGCCGAGTAGGTGCGCCGCTCAGGCAATGCTTCTTTCCCTTGACTCAGGAGGCCCGGCGCAAGCCGGGCTTCTTCTTTATGCGCGGTTTTCGCGAATGAGTTCGGGAATCGGCGTACAACTGGGATTTACCGGGCTTCCATTTTGGAGTTTTTTTCCACGTACATTTCGGCGTCGGCGGCGCTCAAAAGACCGTCAGTTGTGGTGGCGTCCTCCGGGTAGAGAGCAATGCCGATGCTTGCCGAGCCGCGCAGGGTCTGGCCCTCGATGATAAACGGCTCCTCGAAGCAGCGTTCCAGGCGCAACGCGATCTCCTCAACCTTGGCGCGGTTGCGAACCCGAGGCAGAAGGGCGGCGAATTCATCGCCGCCGAGCCGAGCCAGCATATCCACGCCGCGCAGTTGGCGCTTCATCCGCAGCGCCACTTCCTGCAGATACAGGTCTCCCGCCTGGTGACCGTAGATGTCGTTCACCTGTTTGAATCTGTCCAGATCGATGTAGATCAAGCCGAAGATGCCGGCATTCTGGCGGGCCTCGGCGATTTGCTGATCCAGATACTTGCCCAGCGAGAAGCGGTTGTGGATGTCGGTCAGCAGGTCGAACTCCGAGCGATGCACCAGGTCGGAGTAGAGACGCCGGGTCTCAATGGCCAGAGCGGTCAGCGCAACGGCCATGGAGAGCGCCCCGGCCTCGCTGTCGCTGGGCTTGGCGAGCGGATCGAACGCGGCAAAGAGGGTGCCGAGCGGCGGCCCGGCGTGGGCGGGAATCTCGCTTTGGACGACGCGCAGGCCGGTCAGCTTCGGCGGGCAGTTGCCCAGTTGCGCCCCATCGGCAATCTGGCACCAACAAGGCGCGCCGCACAACTTGAAAGAGACCAGTTCCGTGATCTCTTCCACGATCTCGGCGAGTGGATGGGAGCCGTTGATCTTCTCAAGGATCCGGCTGCGCCGCTGCTCGATGAGCGCCAACGAGGTCGATTGCCGGCGCACCCTGCGCTCGATGGCCCAGCCCCTGGCGACGACGGCGAAGACCACCGCGAGCAGCAAGCCGACCACGATCATGAGGTTTCGAATGTTCAGCAAAGATGGATTCTGGACGACTTCTATGTCATTGAAGGAGCGCATCAGGATATGGAACGGCACCTGGGGGATATATGGGCTGGAGTTATCGCGGACGCAGATACCGGTAACCCGGACTCTGGCTCCAATCGGAATCTGTCCGACATCATGGAGCTGGTCGTCCGTGCGGCGGAGAAAGGCAGAGAAGAGTTGGCCATCGGCGGAAAGCACAAACTCATCTTGTGCAGCCTCCCGGACCTGCGTCACCACCTGGCCTTCAATGGAAACAAGATCGAAGTGGTGGCCAAAAGAAGCGAAGCCGTATGGACTGAGCATGTTCCAGGTCACCGGCAGCGGAGTTACGGGCGCCTGCGTGAGAGTATCCTGAACCTCGCCATGCACCAGGTTGAGAAAACCGTCATGGACATCGGGAAAGCCCGTCGCGTCGGCCACATCGCCGATCCGCAAGGGGATCTCGGTCTGAGTTGCGATCCAAATGCTCCTGACGCCGTCCTGCAACACCACGGCTGAGCTAGGCACATAATAGGTGATGGTTCCATGAACCCGCACCCTCTGCGTGGAATCCTGCGTGTGATAGACGGCAAGAACCCGATCCATGGGCGTGACAGGGAGGGACCACGGACTGGCCGTGGCACGCTTGAGAACCTGGATGCCGTCAAGCGTTTGAACGTGGATTCGAATCCCGATCACCTGCATCTTGCTGTCGAATTCTTCCGATACGACGCCGGTAACTGCCACTTCGGCGTCCAGCAGGCCTTTGAGGACGCTTTCATCGTCGCTGTCCACATTTGCGTTGAAGTAACCGCCTTCCGTCAGCAACTCCAGATAGATACTGCGCACCGGGATTGGCGAACTCACCACCAGGTCGGCGGCGCGGACCACGCCGCGAACGGTGACCAGCTTGCAATCGGTCTCCGCGCGGATCATTTGATCGAAGTTGACTGCCACTGGTTTCGACAAGGCGCCGTGGCGCAGCAACGTGACATGATCGTCGATCACAATGGGATTGAAGCTGTTCAGTGTCTTTCCCCGCACCAGGACGCGATCGCCGGGAGCCAGTTTGGCATCGGTGGGGGCGGAGACAAACATGCCAACACCGTCGTCCTCGACAAAGAGTTGGTGCTCATAGCCGCGAAAGTAGGTAACGGTGGCCTCGAAAGCGACAGGCAGGCCCTTGCTGGCCTCGGCGTTGCTGAGGGCATGAATCTGGCGCAACGTGGTCAATGGGGCGGGCGCCGCGGCCGACACGGCCATGGCCCATCCGAGAACGATCGCGAACAGGGCAATCAACCTCTTCATCGATGCAACTCTGCCGAACCGGCTTTGCAGTGTCCGGTCCCGTACAAACCTCATCGGCAGAGTTCGATCCATGAATCAATCCGGCGTGAATGAAAACCCGGAAGCGTGCGCTCGAAGGGACTCCGCCTGGAACCCATGCGTTCCAATCTTACTCCCATATCAATCTGTCTGAATGGCCCGTTCGGGGGATGGCTGCCAAGGTTGCCCCGCCCAGATCGCCAAGGCGCCGGGCCAAAGCCGGCTACTTTGCAACCATGCGCTCTCGCAGGCCGTGATGAAGCTCGAACAGCGCATGACGACCGGCGGCAGCGGTTTCCTGATGATGGTGGCCCCCGACCCTCAAGCCGCCGCGGCATTGCGCGCCGCGCTTTCCCAGGAGCCTGTCGGGCGCGGCGCATTCGTGCCCTAGCGCATAGCCGCCGAAGGGCTGCGCGTTCAGACCGGCGGCGCCTCGCCGTCTGTTTGATCCCACTGGCGAGCCTTAGCAATAATGCGGTAAACTTCAGTCTCGGTCCTTTCTTCGCGATCGTTGCTTTCCCCTGCACGGGTTGTGGAGTCAACAAATGCCCCTGAAACTGAAGGTCAACAATGCAGTCGCGACGGTTGACGTGCCGCCGGATACGCCGCTCCTGTGGGTTTTGCGCGACGTACTGAACCTCAAAGGTGCCAAGTACGGCTGCGGAATCGGCGTCTGCGGCGCCTGCACGGTGCTCGTGGACGGCCGCGCGGTGCGCTCCTGCATGACCCATGTGGGAGCCGTGGCGGACCAGGCCATAACCACCATCGAGGGGCTTTCGCCCGACGGCCTGCATCCCGTTCAGGTGGCCTGGGAATTCCTCGACGTGCCGCAGTGCGGCTACTGCCAGGCCGGCCAGATCATGACCGCGACCGCCCTGCTGGCGCGCACGCCCCATCCCACCGATGCGGAGATCGATGCGGCCATGAGCGGCAACCTTTGCCGCTGCGGAACCTACCCGCGCATTCGTCAGGCCATTCATGAAGCAGCGGAAGCGGCTGCCAACACCAAGTAGAAGGGAGGCTCGAACCATGCGCATTCATCGCAGATCGTTCTTACAATTGGGCGCCCTTGCAGGTGGCGGCCTCGTTTTGAATCTTTATAAATCACCGCTCGCCATGGCGCAGGGACCAGGCGCGCCGCCTGATCTCACGCCACAGGCCTTCATCAAGATTGCGCCCGATGGCATCGTCACCATCATGGCACGCGCCTCTGAAACCGGCCAGGGCATGCGCAACATGCTTCCCATGCTGATT
>JBEKPA010000024.1:0-21029 GCA_049521195.1 Occallatibacter sp. | reverse complement strand
GCGCAGCCGGCCGCCGAGGGCCAACTGACGCTGCCCGGGAGCGACAGCCACCAGCGCTCGCGAGAGAAGCTGCGCCAGCAGTTCCGCGAGGGCAAGCTGGACGAGCGCATGGTCGAGCTGGATGTGCGCGAGCGCAATACGCCGCAGTTCGGCATCATCAGCAACCAAAGCCTTGAAGACATGGAGATGAACCTCAAGGATATGCTGCCGAATATCTTCGGCGGCAGCTCGAAGAAGCGCAAGATGAAGGTGGGCGATGCCTTCGATTACCTGGTGCAGGAGGAAGAGGGCCGGCTGATCGATATGGATTCGGTGAACCGCGCGGCCACTGAGCGGGTCGAATCGAACGGCATCATTTTTCTGGACGAGATAGACAAGATTGCCGGGCGCGAGAGCGGGCACGGGCCGGATGTTTCGCGCGAGGGCGTGCAGCGCGACATACTGCCCATCGTGGAAGGAACCACCGTGAACACGCGCTACGGCATGGTGCGCACCGACCATATTCTCTTCATCGCCGCCGGAGCGTTTCATGTCTCCAAGCCCAGCGATCTTATCCCCGAGTTACAGGGGCGCTTTCCCATCCGGGTTGAGTTGCAGTCGCTCACCGTGGATGACTTTCTGCGCATTCTCACCGAGCCCAAGGCATCGCTGACCAAGCAATACTCGGCATTGCTTGAGACCGAGGGAGTCAGGCTGGAGTTTGCTCCCGAGGCCCTGCGCGAAATGGCCGAGTTTGCCTTCAAGGTAAATGAAAATACGGAAAACATCGGGGCGCGGCGGCTGCATACGATCATGGAACGCGTGCTTGAAGACGTGAGCTTCCTGGCGCCTGACGTGGCCCGCCGCGCGCCGGACGACGCGGCTGCCGCGGCGCTCTCCGAGGCTATCAAGCACGAGTCGTCCGCGCCGCTGCCCTACGAGGAGCGCATGACCGCCTCCGGCCCGGAAAAGGTCTTCCTGATCGGCCCCGAATATGTAAGGCAGATGGTCGCGTCCACCGTGCGCGATCAGGATTTGAGCCGCTACATACTGTAGCCGGCGATCAGTTTTCTAGTTGCGCAGAGCGCGGGCGTCCGAGCAAAAGGAGAGAACCATGAGCAATTCCGAACTGCACCACAAGGTCAGCTACATCGAGTTTGCATCGACCGACATCGCGCGGACGAAGAAGTTTTACGGGGCCGTCTTCGGCTGGACTTTTCAGGACTGGGGCCCGGACTACATAAGCTTTGCAGGCGCGGGGGTTGAAGGCGGCGGCTTCTACAAGACCGATCCGCATGAGGCGCAGCCAAAGACTGCGCCGCTGGTGGTGCTCTACTCCGCTAACCTGGAGGCGACGGAAGCCGCGGTCGTGGCCGCGGGCGGCAGCATCGTAGTGCCCATCTTCGCGTTTCCCGGTGGCCGGCGCTTCCACTTCAGCGATGGAGTGGGAAACGTGCTGGGCGTCTGGTCGGAGTGAAAGAAAGTGCAGAGCGAACAGTGAGGAGAGGCCCCGGGGTTTTCGCCACGGCAGCGGAGACCGGGGCGCCTCTTGTGCCTGGACAGATCGACGATTGAAAAGCGCCAGACCTGCAGAATCCAATTGCCAACTCAAAAGGATGTGTGCCAGAATGCAGTAGTTTTTCCCCTGTTCCACTCGTAACTTCTCGAAAATCTTGGATCCGCTCCTCAAGCTGCCGTTCATCGACTTTTTCGAGACGTGTCTTCAATGGCACGGTCTACAGCCTTGCAACTCAGGTGTGCTGCCAGCCATGGTCGGCGGAAACATGGAATCCAAATTGAATGGAGGTCTGTTATGAAAGCAGGACGAAACCAGATCCTTGCCACCCTGGTTGCTTGCGCCATGGCTGTGACCGCAGCCGCTCCGGCGAACGCCCAGACAAGCACCCCCATCGGCGGCGTTACCAAATCCGACGCGGCCTGGATTGTTGTTGCTATCGCTGCCATAGGCGCGGGAATCGGGATCGGCATCTACTACACCGTTCACCATAACCAGAAACTGACCGGCTGCGCAGTCTCCCGGGCAGACGGCCTCGAACTACAGAACGAGGGCGATAAGCGGACGTACGCCCTTGTGGGAGCGATAACCACGATCAAGCCGGGGGAACGCGTTCGCGTCTCCGGAAAGCGGGTAAAGAACTCTGCCGGCCCCACCCCTCAGTTTCTGGTCGACCATCTGTCAAGGGACTACGGCGCCTGTCCGGCAATCCCATCCACGCCTTAGTGGATCGCCGGAGGCAGCATGAGAGGCTTGCGCGGCGCAAGTTCTTCGCGCACCAGCGTTAATCCTAGAATGCAGCGCTCGAAGCGGTCGGAGAGGCGCGCAAACAGCGGGGCTTCGCGCTCATACTCGCATAGGTTGAACTGGCTGACGATGAAGTAACTCTCCTTGCCGGCGAGGATAAGTTCGCCCAGGCTTGGGCGACGGCGCCGTCGGCGGTTCGAGTCCATGGCTTCGGGATACATGCCGGCGACGAAGAGCGCATAGTCGCCGATATGCTTGCGCACGGCGCGCTCGGCATCGAACGACGGCGCGCTGCCGTGGACCGGGTCGGCGGCCATCATCATCTCCGATAACTCCTCGATGGGCCGGCCCGCCGCGTCGCGCACCTTGTATAACTTGTCGGCTTCGGTGAACTCGCACAGCAGGTGCGCCACGTAGCCGGTCACCTCCGGATCGTGCAGTCCCAGCTTGCCTTCATAACTGTTGCGGACCGCCTGCTGGAAGAAGGGAGCGAGTGGATGAGCCGGGGCCGGATGATTCGAAGCTTGCATGCAACCCTCCATTGGCCGCGCGCACTGCCGGCCTGCTTAGGGCGATGGCCGGTTGCTCGATTGTGTGGAAGGGACGCCAGCCGCCGCCCGTTCGTGCCGCTGTATCAGATACCTTATCGAAATCGAGATAAGTTTCACGTAAGGAAGAACAATTTTCCTGGCAGAGTGATGGGGCGATTGCGGATTTATCTGGAATCTGAAACGAAAAGAGCGGCCGCTTCGGCCGCCCTTCGTGCCCATTGATGCGCCGCGATTACGCGGTTGCCGCCGCGCGCGATTCCAGTTCGGCCAGGCGCTTGGCGAGCAGCGTCTCCAGCTTGACCAGCGCCGCCGAGAAGCCCTCAATGCCTTCCTTCAGCTTGTCCGTGGCCATGCGGTCGGCGGCATGCATCGCATCGAACGTCGCCTTGTCCACGGCGATCCTTTCAATAGGCAGCGCCTGGGCGGCCTCGGGCGAGAGCTTGCGCGGCAGTTCACCCTCGGCGGATTCCAGTTCGGCCAGCAGTTGCGGCGAGATGGTGAGCAGATCGCAGCCGGCCAGCTCCTCGATCTCGCCGATGTTGCGGAAGCTGGCGCCCATCACCTGCGTCTTGTAGCCGAACTTCTTGTAGTAGTTGTAGACCCCGGTCACCGAGATTACGCCGGGGTCTTCAGCGCCCTGGAAGTCCTTGCCGGCGTCCTTTTTGTACCAGTCGAGGATGCGGCCGACGAAGGGCGAGACGAGGGTGACGCCGGCCTCGGCCGCGGCGATGGCTTGGTGCAGCCCGAAGAGCAGCGTCAGGTTGCAGTGGATGCCTTCGCGCTCCAAAACTTCGGCGGCGCGAATGCCCTCCCAGGTGGAGGCGATCTTGATGAGGATGCGGTTGCGGCCGATGCCGGTGCGGTCGTATTGAGCAATGATGGCGCGGGCCTGGGCGATGGTGGCCGCAGTGTCATAGGAGAGGCGGGCGTCCACCTCAGTGGATACGCGGCCGGGGACGATGGCCAGGATCTTCTTGCCGAAGGCGATGGCCAGCCCCTTGAAGGCCAGGTTGGCCACGGCCTCGTCGGTTGCGCCGTCGCCCAGTTCCTTGCGCGCGTCCAGCAGCACTCCGTCCACGATGGGCTGGTAGTGCGGCAACTGCGCGGCGGCGGTGATCAGCGACGGGTTGGTGGTCGAGTCCTGAGGGCGGAACTTGCCGATGGCCTCGATGTCGCCGGTGTCGGCCACCACCACGGTGTACTGGCGCAACTGCTCAAGCAAGTTTCTGGGCAGATTCTGGGGCATGATTCCTCCTGGGGAAGAGCGCTCCGGTTGCGGAGCGAGTACGGAATCAGTTTATCGCTGTTGTGTGTCGATACGAAGAATCCGGCCGGAGAGTCCCAAGTGCCAAGGTCCGGAGACGGGGCGCCAGGGAGGGATGCTCTTGGCAACCACCCGCCGTCAAAAAAAGTGCTTGACATATTCCTATATGAGCATGTAATGTTCCGTCATGGCAAGAGCGAGTACCACTTCGGATGCCTTCAACGCGGTTGCCGAGCCTCGCAGACGGGAGATTCTGCGCTATCTTGCCGGAGCCGAGCGGCCAGTCGGAAGGATTGTGACGGCCCTCGGCCTGGAGCAGCCTTCGGTCTCCAAGCACCTGCGCGTGCTGCGCGACGTGGGGCTGGTTCGGATGCGCTGCCAGGGCCGCCAAAAGCTGTACCGGACCAACGCCGAAGCGATACGCCCACTGCACGAGTGGGCGGGAACCTTCGAGCGTTACTGGCAGCACCAGTTGAATCGAACCAAGGAACGCGCGGAAGCGATGGTCCGCCAGGACTCACCGGAGTTGAATTCCCCAGACCCCAATCCCAAGGAGAAATGACGATGCCCACCGACCAGACCCTGGAAAACATCACCTTTACGCTGAATCAGGAGATCCACGTCAAGGCGCCCCTGGATGTAACCTTTGCCGCGCTGCTCGAGCAACTGGGGCCCGGCAACGAGACACATGAAGGCAAATCTCTCAACCTGAAGATCGAAGCGTGGCCCGGCGGACGGTGGTACCGCGACCTGGGCGATGGCAATGGGCATTTCTGGGCCGTTGTGCAGGCCATCAAGCGGCCCACGCTACTGGAGTTCGCCGGTCCGATCTTCGCCTCCTTCCCGCTGGTCAACAACGTGCAATACCGGCTGAAAGAGGTCGAGGGTGGCACTCTGATCGTCTTCCGCCACACAGCGCTCGGCCTGCTCACTGCCGATCACAAGGCGGAGATGCCCAAAGGCTGGGCCGCGATGCACGAACGCGTTCGCAGGCACGCCGAGGCCGGCTGACGGCAGCCCGCATCGCAATCGACGAGCCGCGTGTTATCCCAGAATTATGCTGAATTGAGACCTACGGGATGTGGGCCACCTGCCTCCACCCCACGGACGAAGACCTGTCGGTGGGGTCCCCCGGTTCGGGACACGTGGCCCCTTGCCTTGCGTGGACTTGGACGACCCTTCGGCGTTTTCGGGGGCTGACCCGTGGCTTGTGGGCGTTCGTGCGGTCCCAGGTCCCCAAGGGCGAGGGACCTGGGGCACCCAGATTCTTGTGTGGGGACATGGGCCACCCGCTGGCGAGTCAGCGAGTGAGTGGGCGAACAATGGCTCCACGGCTGGGCAGCGTGGTCTCCCACCCTAAAGCCCGCCTCGTTGCGGCGCGCTTTAGAGTGGGCACCAGCCTGCTTCCCAACCTCGTCTTGTCCGAAGTTAGGACCTGAGCGACCGGTGGGATAAAACGCCTGTTTCAGGCGGCCCGGGTTCCGTCTTCCTCTTAAGCTTTTTGTCAACTACGGCTTGAAGACGATTGATGCAAAGGTACCGGCCAATTCGGCGGTGCCAATCCCCTGACCAACGGTGACGAACAGTTCGTTTGTTGCCCCATTGTTTGTGGTCCCGCCGCCGAAGGCAACTCCCCAGAGGTTGTTGAGGACAATCTTCCTCCCGAACTCGTCTCTTATCGTACCGACAAACTTCCCGGTAACCGGATCGAACGCATTGATGGTGCCCTCGACGGAGTTGTTTGAAACCAGCAGCGTATTGCTCAGCGGCCCAAAATTGCTGGGAGCGGCGGCAATGCCCCAAGCCTGATTTAGCGGCAGTCCTTGAATCAGCGTCTTCACGAAGGTGCCGTCCTCCTTAAAGAGGTCGACGTAGCCACCGGCGCCGACGTTTGGTACGGCATACGTGACGTAAACCAGGCCATTGATGTCCTGGACGCCAAATACCGAGAAAGTCGATGGGATCGACGGGTCTCCAAACGACCCCACCAGGTTGAAGTTGCCGTCGAACATATCGATTTTATTGTTGGTGTTGTCCGCCGCGTAGAGGAAATTCCCCGAAGTCTTGCTGGTGATGGCCAGGCCTGTGTAACTCGCCTTGCTGGCCGACTCGTCTGCGACGAGGGTCGCCAGGTTTTTGTTCAGGCCCGGCCAGGCACTGATCGTGCCGTCTAGCGTGGCAAAGATGAAGGACGAGGACACGCCCGAAACCTGGAAATCCGTCTTCGATCCGTTGAAAACGATTCCCGTCGGTGTGCCAGGACCGTTTAGGCCTGTCGGCTCGACCGGTCCATTTCCGGCGGTGGGAATCACAACCTTGAGTGCCTCTTGAGTTCCGGCTGCGTTATAGAGGGTCGACCAGCCGGTGTCGTTGTCGCTGATCCACCAAGGCGAACCGGCGCTCCGAGCTAATCCCCAGGGATTGGCCAGCAGTGGATCGATGGTCGGGGCATGCGAATCGACTTGATTCGAAACTAGATTGGTAAGGTGGTATTGTGCTTGGGCCAGGGCCGGAACCATGAGAAGAACGAGGCCGAGGCAAGGGGCGACTGCGGTCCTACGAAACAGCATATTTCACTCTCCAGGGGGAAATTCAGGAGCAGAGGAAGGTCGAAACCACCGGTCGGAGCGACTGGGGCACGGAACCTTCTCTGGCCTGCTAGCTCGTGATCGTAGGCCGGGTCGCGACCCCAAGTTGTCATCGGTTTGTCACCGGTCTGCAAATTTCTCGCGTTTGGAATAGTCCTGTCGCGCCTTTGCGTAGGGAAGCGATGTGGCGGCCTCTTCGGCGACGACATCAAGAACATTACTCATGAAAAGTTGGCTTGTCGCAAGGTTCTTCCGAGTTGTGGCATTGTTCGGGCTGGATCAAGAACAACCCGGAAGCTCGATTGCAACCTCGGCACGGCTCATGCTCATTGTTCTTCCGGCTGAACCGTGTTGGCCAGGACGCCGAGGCCGGGGATGCTCACCTCTACTCGATCCCCAGCCTTGAGCGGGCCTATGCCGGAGGGAGTTCCGGTTAGGACGAGGTCGCCGGGTTCGAGCGTCATGGCGGCGGTGATGTGGGCGAGCAGATCGGGAATGGGAAAGATGAAGTCGAGGGTTGAGCCGCGCTGGCGGAGCTCGCCGTTGACGCGGGTTTCAAGGGTGAGGCCGGCCTCGGGGTCGAGCTCGTCGCTGACCCAAGGGCCGACCGGGCAGAAGGTATCGAAGCCTTTGGCGCGGGTCCACTGGCCGTCCTTGGCTTGAAGATCGCGGGCGGTCACGTCGTTGGCCAGGGTGTAGCCGCGGATGGCGGAGCGCCAGTCTTCGGGCTTGAGGTGGCGGACGCGGCGGCCGATGACCAGCGCCAGCTCGCCCTCGTAGTCCACGCGGGCTGAGGCGGGGGGCATGCGGACGATGCCACTTGGCGGCAGGAGCGACGACGGCGGCTTGAGGAAGAGCAGGGGTTCGGAGGGAACTTCGCCGCCCATCTCTTTGACGTGGCCGCGATAGTTGCGGCCCACGCAGACGATCTTGGAGGGCGTGACCGGGGCAAGCAGGGTGGCGGCGCTGAGCGGTCCCGGCTCGAAGCTGAAGCTCCACGAAGTGGATCGGCCGTGGGTCAGCCGGAAGGCCAGGTCTTCTTCGGGCGCGCGGGCCAGGTCAACGATGCAGGGCTCCGAGCGGGGCTCGCCGTTGGGCTCGGCGGCGCGGTCTTCCACGACGCCGTAGTGGGCTTGATCGTCGAGCAAGAAGCGGCAGTATCTCATGGGAACTCCTCCTGGCGCGGGCTGGCGGCTAGGGGTTGGGCGCGGTCTCTTCGGCTTCGGCGGAGCGGGCGCTTTCGTGGCCGCCCTGGTCGATGGCGGTGACGGCATAGCGGTAGGTGCGGCCGGGCTGAATGCGGGAGTCGTGGAAGGCGGGACCAACCAGCGGCTGCGCGGGCGAAATGCGCTGCCAGCTCTCGGCGCCCTCGCGCCTGTAGACGGCGTAACCAGTCAGGTCGGCTTCGGTGTTTGGCTGCCAACTGAGGTCGATTGCGGCCTCCGAAACGGCACTGGGGGCGGTCGCGACGGCGGCGAGACCCGTGGGCACGGCGGGCGGAAAGACGTCCAAGGCCTCGACGCGAACGGGCGCGGAGAGTGGACCGGCCAGCTCCAGGGTCTGGCTGCCCACGGTTATGCGGGCGACGCGCTGGGCGCGATACTCATAGGTTTGGCCAAAGCGAATATCCTTGTCGAGCGCGCGGCCGGCTGCGTCGGAGTCTACCAGCAGGCTCTGCTCCAGCGGTTCGGGCGCCGGGGCAAGGATGCCCTGCTGGGATTTGGGTTTTGCATCCGGCTGAGGCGTGAGCAGGGTGCGATGCAGCCGGATGGCCGCTTGGCTGAAGGGCGGCGCGCTGGGCGAATCAGGCGTCCAGCGCAGGGCTACGCCGTCTTTGCGCACCTCGGCAGTCAGGTTGGCCACGGCGGCGGGCGCTTCGCCGGCCAGCACGACAGCGGCATTGGAAAGGCCCGCCGAGCGGCCCTTGCGGTTGGGCAGCTCGACAAAGCAGGCGAGTTTGCGGGGTGCGCCGGCGGCCAGCGCCGGGGGGAGCGTCTCGGTGAAGGAACCAGCGGCTCCGGGGGCGAATAGCAGGTTGGCGGGAACAGGCGCGCAGGCATTTTCGTCTTCCTTATGGCAGACGCGCACCGGGAGATTGCCCTTCAGGAGCAGCTTGTCGGTGTTCCTCCTGGGCATGGTCCAGGTGAGCGAGACCTGGTTACCGGCGCGGGTAGCGGAGAGATTCGTCACCGGGTCAGGCAGATTGAGCGAGGGCGGCATGGGCGCGCCCGGCGTTCCGCAACCGGTGAGGACGAAGCCGATTGTCAGAATGGTGGACAAGACGGCGGAGCGAGCGGCGGGCAGCGCGGCCCATCCCAATTTGTGTCCTGGTCTCATCGCCCTCCCAGTCTATCCGAGGGGGCGGGGCGAGCGCGCGGGAATGGATTGCGGCGGGACAGAGTGGGCGCGGACTGAAGCCGCAGCGGCGCCACGGCTGGCCGCTACTTGGCGGCGGGCTGCTTTGCCGGCGCGGCCTTGGCGGCTGGCTTCGCCGGCGAGGCAGTGTCGGCGAGGGCCTTGTCGATGATCTGAAAAAGCTGCGTATCGGGGTGCTGCACCTCGATGAAAGGAGCGCCTTTGCTGTTGGAGGTAACGATGAAGATGGTTGGGGTTTGCGTGATGCCGGTGCGCCTGCCCAGTTCGCCGTCGGCTTTGATCGCATCAGCCAGCTTGCCTTGCGGATCCATGGCAAAGGGAAGCTGTATCTTGTGGCTGTCCGCAAACTTCTGGGTGAACTGGCGGAGTTGGTCGGGGTTGTAGATGGAGGACTGATTGGCGAAGACCTCATTGCGGTACTCGTCGCCGAGAGCCTTGCTCTTGGAGTCGAACCAGCGGGCGTTGACGGCCGCGATCGGGCTCCAAATGTGGTTTGGGATCAGAAAGTCGTGGCGCACCCAGGGAATCTTGTATTGGGCGGCGGCCGCTTTGACAAACGGGTTGGCGTGGCCGCAGGCGGGGCACTCCATGTCGGCAAACTCGACGATGGCGACGCGTGCGCCGGCGGGCGGATGGAGCGCCGTGGTATCGAGCACCTGGGTTCCGGCCGACGGAACGGCGAACTGGGCGCGGGCGCCGGCGGCAACAGCAAGAAGCGAAGCGAGGCAGAGAAACAGGGCGGCGCGGTTGCGGTGAGCGGAAGCGGGTTGGGCAAGACGCAATAAGTCGAACATGGCGGTTGGACGGCTCCCTAATGGGATTGTAACGGGAGAGAAACGGCGAGCGGTAGGGTTCATTGCCGGTCGCGGCGGCGGGCGGCCATCCACTGGCGCCACTTGCAGTCGGCGAACAAGAAGGCGGCGATGAATACGGCGGCGAGGATGGCGATGAAAATCTTCATGGCAAAACAGGGATCAGGGGTCAGAGATCAGTGAAACCCACCCTAGCGACAAGTACAAAAACGTCGCGAGGTTGGGGCACCCAGATGTGTGATGCTCGCCCGCGTGGGCGGTTGCTTTCTAGCGGCCTACGACCAAGACGACAAAGCTGCCGGGAACGATAGGCGGGCGGGGACGCGGATTGTCGGGGGTTGGGCCGGGCCGGGGGCCGAATTCGGCGGTGACCAGGTAGATGCGGTCGGCGGCGGGATCGTAGGCCATGGTGCGGGCGCCGCGCTGCGTGGGAAGGCTCTCAACGGTCGGGTAGCCGGGGGCCGCGGCATCAATCACGGAAAGGATTCCCTCGCCGCAGGAGGCGAAGGCCAGCTTTTGCGCCGCGTCCCAGCCGGCCGCGTCGGGGCCATCGGCGATGGCGGGGTTGGCCAGCACCTTGCCGGTATTGGAGTCGACCACGGCCATGTGCTTGCCGCCGCAGACCGGGAAGAGACGGCTGCCGGCGACGTCGAAGGCCAGGCCGCTGGGGCCGTCGCAGCCGGTGAGCGGCCACTCGGCTGTGAGCTTGTCGGTGTGGGCGTCGAGGCGCACGATCTCGCTCTTGTCTTCAATGTTGTCGAAGACCGCTCCTTTGCCGTCGACGGCGGGAAACTCGGGCTTGCCGGGCAGTGGGATGGTTGCCAGCACTTTTCGCGTAGCCGCGTCGATGACGGAGACGTCGTGGCTGCGGCCGTTGAAGGCCCAGACGGTTTGGGTGGCCGGCTCAAAGACGATGCCGTCGGGGTTCTGGCCGGTGGGGATGGTGGCCACGGTGGCCAAGGTGGCGCGATCGAAGACGACTACGGCGTTGCCGCCGCCGTCGGAGATGTAGCCGAACTTACCCGCTGTGTCGAGGGCGAAGCCGTGGGTACCGTGCAAGCCGGCGATGGTTCCAACAGGCTTGCCGGTCTGGGTATCTAGAACGTCGACGCGAGCGCCTCGGGTGAGGTAGAGGCGGTGGGCCATGGAGTCGACAAGCAGGTAATCCCAGCCGCCGTCGCCGCCGATCTTCCAGCGGTCGAGGATCTTGTAGGGCTGCTGCGCGCAGACCAGGGCGGGGGCGGCAAAGAGGCCGCACAACAGGGCCGCGGCCGCGAAGGACCGGACAGCGAGGCGAAAGCTGGAAGGTATAGGCATCGAAGGCTCCGTGTGAAACTCGAACGGGGGCAAGAATACCACCTTCATGTTTCAACTGCTCCCTGGCCCCTGATTCGATAAACTCAAAAAGACGGCCAACCGCCCCGGAGCCCTCTTGCACACTTCCACCGAAGAACGCCTCATCCGCCCCGCCCGCAACGTCCGCGGAAGCCTTCGCCTGCCCGGCGACAAGTCCATCAGCCACCGCTACGGAATGCTGGCAGCCTTCGCTGAAGGCATCTCGCGGTTCACCAACTTCTCCACCGGGGCCGACTGCGCCTCGACCCTCGCCTGCATGGAGGCGCTTGGAGCGAAGGTCAACCGAATCAAGGAGGGCGAGGTCGAAATCACCGGCGTTTCCGGGCGCGTGATTCCCAGCAGCCAACCGCTGGACTGCGGCAACTCCGGCTCGACGATGCGCATGATCTCCGGCCTGCTCGCGCCGCAGCAGGGGAGCTTTACCCTGGTCGGTGACGCCTCGCTTTCGCGGCGGCCGATGGAGCGCATCCGCAAGCCGCTCGAATCCATGGGCGCGAAGCTCACCCTCACCGAGGGCCACGCGCCGCTGACCATTCATGGCACCGTGCTGCACGCCATCGACTACACCACCCCGGTTCCCAGCGCCCAGGTAAAGACCTGCATCCTCTTGGCTGGGCTCCAGACCGCAGGGAACACCAAAGTGCGAGAAGCACTCCGCACCCGCGACCACAGCGAACTGGCGCTGCGCGCCTTCGGAGCAACCCTTAGCCGCACGCTGGATTCGGTGACGATCGCCGGCCCGCAGGCGCTCCACGCCATCGACGCCGCTGTCCCCGGCGATATCTCCTCCGCGGCGTTCTTCCTCTGTGCCGCAGTGCTCTTTCCCGGCTCCAGCCTGGTGCTCGATTCGCTGGGACTGAATCCCACGCGCGCCGCGCTCCTTGACGTGCTCACCACTCTGGGCGCGCGCATCGGCGTCTTCAATCTGGAAGAAAAGAACTCTGAACTGGTGGGTACGGTTCATGTTTCCGGCCCACCGCAGGGCCTTGGATCGGCCGAGGTTAGCGGAGCACTGGCCGCCCAGCTCATCGACGAGCTGCCGGTGCTGGCAGCCATCGCCCCCTATACCAGCGGCGGCATCCGCATCCGCGACGCCAGGGAACTGCGCGTCAAGGAGTCCGACCGCATCGCGCTGGTGGCGAAGAACCTGCGCGCTATGGGCGCCGAAGTGGCCGAATTCGACGACGGCCTGGACGTTCCCGGCGGGCAGACCCTGCACGGCGCGACCATTGATTCAGGCGGCGACCACCGCATCGCCATGGCCTTCAGCGTCGCGGCTCTGCGGGCTGAAGGCGAGACGTTGATCCAGGGCGCGGAATCCGCCGCCATCAGCTTTCCGGAGTTCTTCGATCTGCTCGACCTGGTCGCGGAGAGATAAGCAGCCGTGCCCTGAAATGAAGAGGCCCGTCCGGCTTTCTCAGTAGCCGAACGGGCCTTTTTCCATGGGTTTGATTCAGCCGCGTTACTGCGCGGGCGGCGGAGTCGTCGAAGGCACATTGTCCAGCTTGGCGGGCTCCAGCCCCGGCACCAAAGGCGTCGTCTTCACATCCCCGGTCGCCGCTTCATTCAGGTTGATGCCGTAGTGCTTCAGGGTCGAAGCCAGAATCTGATACAAGCTTGCCCGGTCCTTGGCATAGGTCGCCTTGGCTATGATCAGGGTGTTTTCCGCCGAGGCCAGGCTGCGCTGCTGCGCCAAAACAAGCGCCGAAGTGGAAGCGCCCAGCCGCAGTTTCTTCTGTTCGTCCTCGAGGCTCTGCTGGTTATAGTCCCGGGCTGCCGTCGAGGCCAGAACCTGCGCCCGGTCGTTGGTCAAAGCGAACTGCTGATTCACCACCTGCATGCGAATCTGCGTATAGAGCTGCTCCAGGTGCAACTCCGCCTGGCGGTATTCCATCAGCGACCGCGCCTGCACCGATTGGTTGAATCTGTTGCGAATGGGAATGCTCAGGTTGAATCCGATGCCCTTGTCCGGGGCGGAGTTGTTGAAGGCATTCTGCGCCGCGGTTCCATAGCCGGTGGCAATCCCGGATGTGCACTCCGATCCATAAAACTCAACACTGCAGTTGGGGTTGATGGAACCGGCGATTCCCTGGCCGGCGAGATAACCGTAGACATCGAACTGCGGCAGGAGCGCATTGCGCGCGCCCTTTAGTGTGATCTCATCGTTGCGCAAGGTGAGCACCGCCTGTTCGAGTTCCGGCCTCTGCTGAAATGCTTCCTGCACCAGCTCATCGACCGGCTGCTTCTCTTCGGGAATCTCCTCCAGGCTCACGCGATCGGTGGGAATCACAGCCGCGGCCACCAGCGCCGGATCGTTGAGGTTGCGTGCAATGGCCTGCTTGATGATCTGCTGCTGGTAGTTCAGGGCGAGCTGTGAGCTGATGAGGGATTGCTTGTCCAGCGCAACGGACTGGTCGGCGTTCAGTACGTCGAGCGGCGCCATGGTGCCGATCTCCAACTGCTTGCGATTGTCGCTCGCCACCTTGCTGCTCTGTTCCAGCGCGCGCTGCTTGGCCTGCACGTCCTCATAGGCCTGCACCAAGCCCCAGTAGATCGATTCTACCTGGTTGACGGTGTACATGATCTGCTGGCGGAAAGAGGAATCGGTGATGCGCCGGTCGTTCAATGCCTGATACATGAAGCGCTTGTTGACCCAGATGCCGGCTCCCTGCAGCAGGTGCTGGGTCACCGTGGCTTTGAAGTTCGAACTCAACTGCGGGCTATACAGCGTTATGCCGTTCGAGGTTGTGGCGTAGGTGTTGTTGAAGCCGAACTGGAACTGCGTGCCCGTCACGAAGCCCTGATTGTAGGCAAAATTATAGGTGTTCGTTGAGCTGGTGCCGCCCGAGAAAAAGCTCGTCGAAGGGGCATGGTCGCGGTCAAACTGGATAGCCGCCGTTACGGATGGATCGAGGCTCTCGGGCAGTGGGCCGGCGCCTCCCGTGGTCAGCGACAATCCGGCTGTTCCCGAGCCCGCGCCGCCCGAGCCGACCGTCGTTCCTCCCGGACCGCCCCCCGTGGTAAGCGTCGAGGAAGAACCGCCCAGGGTATTGGTGACCAGGCCGGCCGGCGCGCCAAGCGGCGCTGCTCCCGTGCGCGTGCGCAGAATATCCGTATCCGCAATGTCCAGGTTGTAGCGGGCAATGGCGATATCGTAGTTGTTCTCGATCGCCAGGGCGATTGCGTCGGAGAGGCTCAAGTAAATCTTGCCGTCTTTGACCATATCGGCCAGCCGCACCGAATTGGCAAAACTGGCCTTGGGAATTCTCGTGGGCCGGTACATGTTGATCGGGTCGCCCAGAAGTCCGGCGGCGGGCCGGGAAAAATCCCGCGCCGAGGTGCGCAGGTCCAGCGGTTCGGTCAAAACGGGCGCTGGCGCCGCGGGCAGATCGGACGCCGCCTTGTCCGTTGCGGTGGTCCCTGCCGCAACCTGCTGGGCAAATCCTGAAGGCGATCCAGCAGCCAATGTCAGCATGACCGCCGCTATCGCGCGCAGCCGTTGGCCCGCCTGCCCGCACCCTGCCTTTGCGCGCTTCTCGCGCGCGGTCTTATCCTGCTGCTCGAAGACACGTCTACCGTTCAAATCCATGATTCCTCTCCACGAATTGCTGAGGCATGTGGGGTGCCATTCTTCAAGACGACCGGAGAGCCTCTACGGTCGCAAATTTGTGTGTGCCTGAGCGATTTCCGCTGCCAGCCCGGCCGGCGGGCTCCCTTTGCACTACGCACGCCGCGCCCAGTTCGTTCCAACCAGCCCGTTCCAGCCAGTACGTTCCGCGTCCTCGGCTTCACCATTCCCGGCTGGCTGACCGTCCCCACCCGCAGAAACCTGAGTATATCTCACTCCCACGCGCCGCTCCGGCGAGCGCCGCTGTCGGGTAACCTGTTGATTGGACCGATACCTGTGACAAACTTTTCCCAACCCGCGCCGCGCCTGCAAACCTGGAAGCTCACCCTGGCCTACGACGGTACGGAGTTCCGGGGCTGGCAGGTGCAGCCCGGTGAAGCCACCGTCCAGGGCGAGTTGCAAACGGCTCTGGGGCGCATCACCGGCGAATCTCCGCTGCCCCAGGGCTCGGGCCGCACCGACGCCGGCGTCCACGCCCTGGCCCAGGTGGCCAGCTTTGCTTTGCAGGCTCCCATTCCGCCGGAAAACCTGTTGCGCGCGCTCAACCGCACCTTGCCCCCATCCATACGAATCCTGGAGGCGAGACCGGCGCCAAGCGCGTTTCATGCGCGGCATTCGGCGGTCGCCAAAACCTACGAGTACCGGGTCTTCCGCGAAGCGCTTTGCCCGCCCTTCCTGGCCCGCTACGTCTACGCCTGTCCCTGGCCAATGGACGTTGAAGCCATGCAAAGGTCAGCCCGGCTCTTTGAGGGCGAACACGACTTCAGCAGCTTTGCCGCTGCCGATCCCGGACCAGCCAGCCGCGGCATCGATGCGGAGGCGGAGCCGGACCCGAGGCCGCTTCCGAGGCCTGAGTTTCAGGTTGAGCCTCCAACGCCGTCAACGGTCAGGAGAGTTTTCTCTTCTACCTGGGAACAGCGACCGAGCGAGGCCGGCGATCTGCTGGTCTATCGCGTCCGCGGCAACGGCTTCCTGCACCACATGGTCCGCAACCTGGTGGGAACCATGCTCGACGTGGGACGCGGACGCCTGCAAGTGGGCGAGATTCCGGGAATCCTCGCCGCCCGTTCCCGCTCTGCCGCCGGGCCCACAGCGCCGGCGCGCGGGCTTTTTCTGCATTCGGTGGAGTACGACGGGCAGGACTTCATCGACAAACCAAAATAAAGACTTGATTCCGTCCTAAATAAAGACTATATTTGGGGCGATAAAGAGATTCTCCCGGAGGGATTCATGCGCTATTCCACCCAGATCAAGCCCATCAGCTACGTCAAGGCCCACGCTGCCGAGCTTCTCGACCGCATCACCGAGGAGCGCGAGCCGATCATCATCACGCAGAATGGCGAGGCCCGGGCGGTGCTGATGGATGTGGCCAGCTACGACGAGATCATGCAGGAAACCCAGGCGCTGCTCAAGATTCTCGCATTCGCCGACAGGGAGATTGAGGCTGGAGACACGGTTCCCATCGAAGAGGTCATGGCGGAGTTTGGCGTGGAGGCCGCGCAAGCCTGATGGCTTTCAACGTCCGGTTCACCATTGCCGCGCGAAATGACCTGCGCGAGATTCATGCCTATATCGCGCGGAAAGACTCGCTGGAAAACGCCGGCTATGTCGCGCGGGAGATCGTTCGCGCGGCTCTGGCGCTGCGAGATTTCCCCAACCGCGGGGCGCACCCGCCGGAAATGCTGGCAAAGGGCAACCGCTCCTATCGACAGATAATCTTCAAGCCGTACCGAATTCTCTACCGGATTCGCGCGAATACGGTCTTCGTTGCCGTCGTTGCGGATGGGCGGCGAGATATGGCTTTGCTGCTTGGCAGGCGATTGCCTGGATCCTGAATCTGTTGCAGGAGCTTCTGGCTAATTTCTCCAAGATTCTCAGGACCGCAAAGGCGGGTGAGCGCCTCCTGCTACCCTGAAACCATCCGCATGTCCTTCCTTTCCCACAGCTCGGCCTTCGCGCGCGTCACGGCGCTGGCGGCGCAGCGGACGGTTCACTCCGCCTTTGCCTGGCTGCATGGGAATCCCGGCAAGATCATGGACTGGCAGGCGCGACTGGTGGGGATTCCCGCGCCGCCTTTCGGCGAAGAGGCCCGCTCACAGTGGCTGGCGGCCCGGTTCGCCGAGGCCGGTCTCGGTCAGGTGCACACGGATGCCGCCGGCAACGTATTCGGATTGCTCCCGGCCGCCAACCTGCCACTCGAGAGCACCGGCCCGGTGGTTGTGCTCTCGGCGCACCTCGATACCGTGTTTCCACCCGGAACGCCTTTGAACCCGGTTGTGGACGGCGACCGCCTGCAAGCGCCGGGCGCCTGCGACAATGGCGCCGGAGTGGCTGGGATGCTGGCCATCGCCCACGCGCTGATTGAGGCGGGGGTCGAACTGGCCGCCCCGCTCATCTTTCTCGGCAATGTGGGAGAAGAGGGCGAAGGCGACCTGCGCGGCGTGCGCCACTTCTATTGCCAGGACGCACTCGCCGGGTGCGTCGCCGCCCATATTGTTCTGGATGGCCCCGGCGCGGACTCCGCCGTTACCCAGGCCCTGGGCAGCCGCCGCTTCCGGGTAGCCATCGCCGGCCCCGGCGGCCACAGCTTCACCGACGCCGGTACGCCCAACCCCATCGCCGCGCTGGCATCGGCCCTGGCTGTGCTGGTGGAGACTCCCTTGCCGGAAGAGCCCCGGAGCACCCTCAATCTGGGCACCATCCACGGTGGCACCAGCGTGAACTCCATCCCGGAAAGCGCCCAAGCCTCGATCGACTTCCGCTCCACCAGCCCCGGCGAGCTTCTGCGGCTTGAGGTTGCACTGCACCGCGCCGTCGAAGACGCCGTCGAGCGCGGGAATGCCGCGGCAACGGCCGGCAGCCGGGGACTTCTGTCGTTCACCATCAAGAAGATCGGCGACCGCCCCGCCGCTAGCCTGCCCGGCGATTCCGCGCTGCTGGAGACTCTGCGCGCCGTGGACCGCCATCTGGGCCTGAAGAGCGACCTTCGCCTGGGCTCGACCGACGCCAATATCCCGCTCTCATTGGGCATTCCGGCCTTGTCGATGGGAGCCGGCGGCGACGGCGGCGGCGCGCACACCCATGCCGAGTGGTACTCCGCCAAGGATAGAGAAGCGGGCCTCAGGCGGGTGCTGCTGCTGACTTTGGCCATGATCGAGTGGGCCTCGGAACAGTAGTCCAGTTGACAGTTTTCAGTTGTCAGTTGTCAGTTGACCGGGCGGAGCGATTCGCCGCCGGCGTGCGACTCTTTCCGAGGCTCCACGTCTATAGCGGTGGGAGGGGTTTTCTGTCTACCGCGGCAGAAGCACTCCCAGCAAGACGGGTTTGCCCGCCACTGGCTATACTGATCATTGGTGCAATCGACAACCCAGCCGCGGGGCTGGTCACCTTACGAGGTCATCGAACCCATGAAATCGCTCTTTGCACGGCTGCGCTCGCGCCGTCTCGCTTCAGCATTTGTCTTGCTTGCCACCCTCTCGGCCGCCATTTTGGCCGGTTCCTTCGCCGCTCACGGGGTCCGTGGGCAGGAGAAGCAGACCGACAGCACCGACGCCACCCCCCTCAAGGTCGTCAATTCCGCGGTTCCTCCCAACGATTTTGTCAGGATCGCCCGGCAAGTGGGACCGGCGGTGGTGAATATCAATACCCAGACCCTGCCCAAGCAATCGGAGAACCGGGGCCGGCGGAATCCCCACGCCCGCATCCAACCGATTCCGCAGAATCCCGGCGACGACGACCAGGACAACGGCCAGCAGCAACAAGGCCAGGGCCAGGGGAACTTCCAGGACTTCTTCAACCGCTTCTTCGGCGGCCAGATGCCGGACATGGAAGGAGGCGACGACGGCCAGGTTCGCGAGTCGCTGGGCTCAGGCTTCATCGTCGATCCCAAAGGATACATCATCACCAACTATCACGTGATCGAGAAGGCCGACAAGATTTACGTCAAGCTCTCCACCGATCCCGACAACCAGGACCAGGGCCGTCCGGCGCACGTTATCGGCACCGACAAGGCCACCGACCTGGCGGTGATCAAAATCGACACCAGCACCCCTTTGCCGACCGTCACGCTGGGCAACTCCGACACCGCCCAGGTGGGCGACTGGGTGGAGGCCATCGGCAGCCCCTTCGCCTTCTCGCAGACTGTCACCGCCGGCATCATCTCCGCCAAGAACCGCACCATCGACCAGGGCGCGCCGGGCCAGTTCCAGCACTTCATCCAGACCGACGCGGCCATCAACCCCGGCAACTCCGGCGGGCCGCTGCTGAACATGAACGGCGAAGTGATCGGGGTCAACACGGCCATCATTACGGAGTCGGGCGGCTACCAGGGACTGGGTTTCGCCATGCCATCGAATACCGTGGCCGAGATATACAACGACCTCATCAGCCCCAGCCACAAGGTCACGCGCGGATCCATCGGCATCGAATTCAGCGCAAAACTCCCGGGCGCCGTCAATCGCGTCTATGGCTTCAAGAACGGGGTGCTGGTCCAGACAGTCCGTCCCAGCGGTCCCGCGGACAAGGCCGGGATCAAGGCGGGTGACATCATCACCGCCGTCGATGGCCGCCCCATCAAGGACGGCGACGACCTGGTGAATGAGATCGCCAGCCGGAGGCCGGGCTCGACCATCCGCCTGGGCTACCTGAGGGACGGCAAGCAAGCCGACACCACGGTCACCATCGGCGACCGCGAAAAGGTCTTTGCCGAGCTGGGCGGCATGCAAGTCGAGACCAACCCCGACGATAAGGGCGACGCCGGCGAAGCCAAGCTGGGCATTATGGTTCGCGATGCGCCCGCATCCACCGCCGCCAAGCTGCACGTTCAGGGCGTGGTCATTCAGTCGGTCCGCGCCGGCTCCTTCGCCGACCTGCAGGGACTTGAGCCCGGCCTGGTCATCATTCGGATGAACAAGCAGCCCACTGCCACCAAGGATCAGTTCGATGCCGTGGTGAGCAAGCTGAAAACCGGCGACGACGTGGTCTTCGAAGTTATCGATCCGCAACGCCCGAACAACGGACTCAACTACCTGGGCGGCACGCTCGAGTAGCCCCCGCGAGGCGCCGGCCGCGGAGTTTTCACGGCCGGCGCTCTTTCCCGCAAGCGGATGGATTCCCGATTGCCTATTGGTTTTCTCTTGTCCAAATCCGGGGCATTCCGCTAAACTGCAACGTAAATCGTCTGTGAATTCGTTGTTCTGAGGTGGATAGCAGCGTGTTCTTTTTCCGGGCAAGCGTGGCATTCGTCTTCTCCGCGGCGTTGATTGCGTCAACCGCCCTGGCCACGCCTGTCCACCGAACGACCGCCGGCAGCGGCGCGCACAGCTCCCACCACAAGGCCAAGTCGCACAAGCTGCACGGCCAGCAGGCCATCGAACCGGCGCGCGTGACTGAGATTCAGCAGGCGTTGATTCGCGAGCACTATCTGACCGGGGAAGCCAGCGGCAAGTGGGACGCCACCACCGAAGCCGCCATGCAGAAGTACCAGGCCGACCAGGGATGGCAGACCAAGCTGATGCCCGACTCCCGCGCCCTCAAGAAGCTGGGCCTCGGTCCCGACTACTCGAACGCCATCAACGCCAAGGACTCCTCCTTCGGCGAACCGCCTCCCGCCAGCAGCATTCCTCCCGTGCAGGCAGCCGGCTTTGCCGATGCCGCGGGAGTTAACCACTGATCTGTGGTTCCGGGGATGCGCCTCCTTTTTGACCTCGCCCGTCATGATTGACACAAAGCTCCTGAGGAATAGTGTGGATTGAGGTTCGAGGTTCACCACCCCCTTGCCAGGAGAAAGGCGAAAGGATGGGGCACGGGGCATTCCGCTATCCGAGAAAATGCTCTGATCGAACGCCCCATTCGTGACCCGGCCTTATGATCGTCTCCATGGAGACGACAACGATTGCCGGCGTCGAGGTTTCCCGCATCGGCCTGGGCACCTGGGCCATTGGCGGGCTGGAGTGGGGCGCCATCCCCGACGATGTGGCCGTCGCCACCTGCTTGAGCGCCGTCGAGCGCGGCATCAACCTCATCGATACCGCGCCCATCTACGGCCACGGGCGCTCCGAGGAGATCGTCGGCAGAGCCATGCGCGCCCACGGCCGCCGCGAGGCCTTCTTCATCGCCACCAAGGCCGGCCTCGAATGGAACTCCTTGGGGGTGTTCTCGAACTCGACGGGGCCGCGGATTCGCCGCGAGCTCGAAGACAGCCTGCGCCGCCT
>JBEKPA010000023.1:0-21158 GCA_049521195.1 Occallatibacter sp. | reverse complement strand
GCTGGCGAATTAGGCAGCTATCGAAACTCAAAGCTGGTTGCCATCGGGATGCCGGGGCTTTTACCCTTGCATCCCGATTCTCATTTGCGGCCAAAGACCCGGCTCGCTTACTCCCAGTGCCCGATCAACGACAGGCTGGCGGTTCCCGGCGTCTCGGTGATCGAGTTGTTGGCGCCAGTGTAGTAGTGATGCATGATCAGCGTTACCCGCGTGCCGCCCGCCACCGCCAGGTGAATCGGATGCGAAGACGCCGTCTGCTGTAAGAAAATACAAACATGATCTCGGTACGCATCGACAAGTGGCTTTGGGCGGCGCGCTTCTTCAAGACGCGGGCGCTGGCCTCAAAGGCCTGCGACCTGGGCCGCATTCACTCCAACGGCCATCCGGCCAAGCCGGCGCGCGAGGTGCGCGTGGGCGACCAGCTGGTGGTGAGGAACGAGGGCGGCGAGTTTCAGATCGAGGTGCTGCAGTTGAGCGAGATGCGCGGTCCGGCGGCGGTGGCGCAGACGCTCTATCGCGAGAGCGAAGCGAGCAAGGAGGCGCGCGCCAAGCTGGCCGCGGAGCGCAAGGCAATGCGGGAGTTCGCGCCCCTGCCGGAACGCCGCCCCTCCAAGCGCGACCGGCGGCGGATCATTCAGTTCCGGGGCGGCCGGTAGACCAAAATCCACCAAATTCTGGCCTTTGGGACTATGGGTTTACCACTGGAGCCATGCAATTGCCACAAAGCTTGGCTTTGGGAGTTCTCAGCGGCCTTTGGCAATGCCTGCACGGCGGTCCGTAGAGCGAGATTCTGTGGTGCATGATGGCGCTTTCATGGCAGTCTTTCATCCCTGTCAAACGCTCGTACTCCTCGCGCACTGGACGAAACCGCTCTTCTATTAAGACGTTATTCAATGGTATGCCCCAGCGCTCACGAAACTCCTTTGTTCCCCGAATCGCCTCGCTGTAAAGACGACTCACCACGACAAACTCTTCCTCGTCGAGCATTGGAACATCGCATCGGCATCGCCAGCACCAGAGCTGCTTCATACTCCTAAATCGTCCTCAGAAGTTCTCAAGAGCAATGTACTCCGTCGCCCTCCATTTCCACGAATCCGCCGCAAACTCCGCATTCCATCCGGACCCGACCCAACCGACACCTCCGCCAATTAGGATGCCCAGGTTAACCCAACTTTAGTAGACTCAGCGGCAGCGCATTTGTCTCAACATGGTCTTTTTACGGAGCTTGATTGCGGGTTTCAGAAGACGAATTTGCCGAGAGATTGGTGCTTATGATGGCCGGTAAGGTCCTCGATTTCTACGAAGAACTCGCCGATTTCTACCACCTGATCTTCGAGGATTGGGAAAGCTCCATCGCCCGCCAGGCCAGAATCATGGACAATCTGCTGACCTTGCAGGGCGCTGGAAGTCCGCTGAGGATTCTGGATTGCGCTTGCGGAATTGGCACGCAGGCAATCGGGCTTGCCAGGATGGGTCATCGGGTTGTGGCATCGGACCTGAGCGAGCCGGCGGTCCATCGCGCGGAGCGGGAGGCACTGCAGCGAGGACTGACGATCTCGTTTTGCGTCTCCGACATGACCTCGCTGAGGGAGGTCGCGGAGAGCGGCTTTGACGTTGTGATCGCCATGGACAATGCGCTGCCGCACTTGAGCTCCGACCAACTGGCGCAAGCGGCAGCGGCAATCCGGCGGAAGCTTAAGCCGGCGGGGCTCTTTATGGCAAGCATGCGTGATTATGACGCTCTCAGCGTTGAAAGGCCCACCATCCAGAAGCCGGCATTCTACGGAGCGCCAGGCAGCCGGCGCATTGTTCACCAGGTGTGGGACTGGACGGAGAACAGGGACAAGGACGCGGGATATGTGCTGCACGTTTACATCACGGTCGAATCGGAGCACGGATGGAAGGCGCATCACTTCGTATCCGAGTACCGGTGCCTGCTTCGAGGCGAACTTTCGACCGTCTTGAACAATGCGGGATTCGAGGATGTTCGATGGATTATGCCGCCGGAGAGCGGCCTCTATCAGCCCATTGTTCTGGCCAGATCGCCGGCGTAGGACAAGTCGTTAGAAGCAGGGATTGAGGTATTCGCGTTCACCGAACGGACTGCACCAGCCGCAGGGCTTTCCGGCCACCGTCTGTAGCTTGTACTGTGTCCAGCCAACTTTAGTAAACTCAACACCAGCATGATCGTCATCGCCCCCACAATCAACCGCCTCCGTCTCGCATTCCGCCTCTTCGCGCTTGCCGTAGCCTTTTTGGCCGCCGCAGCCTCGTCGCAGCCCTCCTCTGCCCAGGGCACTCACCTTTGGACGCAGTCGCGGCTGGAGGAGTTTGAAAAGGGGATGCCCCAAGGGGTTGCGCTTACCAGCGACGGCCATCTGCGCGAGGGCCCGGGCTTGAGCGAGTTGCTGACCACGCCCTCGACCTACGTGTGGTCGGTGACAGCGGACAGGATCGGCAACGCCTACCTGGGAACCGCCTCGCCGGCCGCGGTGCTGCGCGTGGGGGGGCGTCAGGGCGCAGAGCCCTTTACGCTCTTCGAGAGCAAAGACTTGAGCGTGCAAGTGGTGCGGGTTGGACCGGACGGGGCGCTTTACGCGGCCACGCTGCCCAGCGGCAAAGTCTACCGGCTGAAGGCCGACGCGACGGCCAAGCAGGATGAGGCGAGCGCCACGGTGGTCTTCGACGCGGCTAAGCTGGACGAAGCCAAGACGGGGCCCGATAGCGCCAAGGGCGGCGACGCAAAATCGGGCGGCGATAAGGCCGATGCGAAGACGCATTACATCTGGGATTTGACCTTCGACAAGGCCGGCCGGCTGTACATTGCAACGGGTGGGCCGGGGGCGGTCTATCGCGTCGATCCGGCCAAGCTCGGCGCCAAGCCCGAGGCCTTCTTCAAGAGCGACGAAGAGCATATTCGCTCTTTGGCCTGGGACGCGAAGGGCAACCTGATTGCCGGTTCCGATGGGTCGGGGCTGGTTTACCGGATCGACGCGCAGGGCAAGGGCTACGTGCTCTTCGAGGCGCCGAAGCGCGAGATCGCGGCGGTTGCCGCGGCCGCCGATGGAACCATCTACGCGGCCAGCGTGGGCGACAAGAGCCACAATCCGCTGCCGCCGCTGCCCGTGCAGGGAGTGGGCTCGGTCACCATTACCGTGGTCCAGCCGGCATCGATGCAGGCCGCCAACACCAGCGTCTCGGTGCCCGAGGGCAGCGAGATCTACGCGCTTGCGGAGGGGCAAGCGCCGCACAAGCTCTGGACCGGCAAGGATGAGATCGTCTATGCGCTGGCCGCGCGCCCGGACGGGCTGCTGGCCCTCACCGGCAACCGCGGGCGGGTTTTCAGGATCGCCAGCGACGGAAGCTACGCCGACGTGGCCCATCTCGATGCACAGCAGGGATTGAGCATGGCCGCGGTGCAAGACGCGGAGGGCATGGGCGGCATTTTCATCGGAACCGGCAATACCGGCAAGCTGGTCTTCCTGGGCAGCGCCGAGAAGCACGAGTACGCAAGCGACGTGCTGGATGCGGGCGCGCTGGCCCGCTTTGGGCGAGTCGAGGTAGAGCCCGGCTCGACCGGCTACGAACTCCTGACCCGTACCGGCAATGTAGAGCAGCCGGTGCGCGGGCGCGGCGACTGGGGCTGGTCGGATTGGCAGCCGCTCCAGGACGGCGCGGTGGCTTCTCCGCCCGGCCGCTTCTTTGAGTGGAAGGCCGTTCTGCATGCGGGGGCAGCGGTGGGCGGCGTGGGAGTGAACTATCTGCCCGTGAATGCGGCCCCGGTGGTGGACGAGCTGATGGTGGCGCCGGGAGCTCGCGTCAATGCGCAAAGCCTGCCCCAGAACCAGCCCGGCAACCTGCCGCCGCCGATCAGCATTGTCTTTCCCTCGTCCAGCCAGAACGCGGCCTATGACGCGGGCTCCAGCGCGCCTTTGCAGGCTTTCAAGGACCGCACCGCCATCACCGTGCGCTGGGCGGCCCACGACGACAACGGCGACGACCTGATCTTTGCCCTCTATCTTCGCGGAGACGGCGAACACGTGTGGCGGCTGCTCAAGGATGAGATCACCGACAAGTTTTATACCTTCGACGCGACGCAGATTCCCGACGGCGGCTACCAGATCAAGGTGGTGGCCTCCGACGCGCCCTCGCATACGCCCGCCGATGCGCTGACCGGTGCCAAGGAGAGCGAACGGTTCGAGGTGGATACGACGCCGCCGGTGGTGACGGCGCTCAAGGCGGTTGAGGGAGAGGCCGATTGCACGCGCACGCCTTGCGCCAAGCCGATTCGCGTAACCTTTGACGCCGAGGACGCTTTTTCGCCCATCGGCCACGCCGAGTACTCGCTGGACGCCGGACCGTGGAAGTACATCGAGCCGGTGGGCGGGCTCTCCGACTCCAGGCGCGAACATTATGAGATCCGTCTTCCGGCTGACGGGCCAGCGGGCAAGCCAGGCGAGCATTTGATTACGGTTCGCGTTTACGACCGGCACGACAATGTGGGCGTGGCCAAGACGGTGTTTTCCACGAAATAGCATCCGCTCTGTTTCACAGATTTGGGTGCCCAACCCTCGCCGCGTCTTTGTTCTTGCGGCTGGGGTGGGTTCGCACGAGGCGTAATGCGATTTGAATTATTTCTGGCGGCGCGGTACCTGAAGGCCAAGCGGCGGCAGGCCGTGGTGGGCGTGGTGACGACCATCTCCATCGCCGGCGTGGCCGCCGGCGTGGCCGCGCTGATCATCGCGCTGGCCATCACCAACGGCATGAGGCGCGACCTCCAGGACCGGCTGCTGGGCGCCAGCGCGCACGTGGACCTGATGCGCGTGGAGGCGGACGGCATTCGCGACTGGCAGCCGCTGCTGGCAAAGCTGCGCGCCGTGCCGCACGTGGTCGCCGATGCGCCGGGAATCTACGGGCAGGTGCTGGTTTCGCGCGGGCCGCGAGCCGGCTTCGCGCTCATCAAAGGCATTGTTCCCGCCCAGGAGCGGACGGTCAGCAGCCTGCTCGACACCGTCACCTCCGGGTCGGCGGGCGAACTTGATCCCGCGACTCCGGCCAGGAGGCTACAGACAAGTCAAATCAATGCCCCCTATCCGGCCCTGGTCTTGGGCAAGGATCTCGCCGAGCAGATTGGCGCCCAGGTGGGCGACAGCGTGCTGGTAACCAGCCCCCAGGGCGAGCTGACGCCGCTGGGCCTGGCGCCCAAGTACCAGCGCTTCCGGGTGGTGGGCATCTTCCATTCCGGCTTCTACCAGTACGACGCGGCCATGGCCTTCATGCGCCTCTTGGACGCGCAGCGGCTCTTCAGCGAGCCCGACCTGCTCTCGGTCATCAGCTTCAAGGTGGACGATCTGGACCGCGCGCCGGCCGTTGCGCAAGCGATAGAGCGGACGGCCGGAAGAGGCTACATGACCACCAACTGGATGGAGCAGAACCGCGAGCTCTTCCGCGCCCTCAAGCTCGAACAGGTGGTCACGTTCATCGTGATTGCGCTCATCGTCATCGTGGCCGCGCTCAACATTCTCATCGCGCTCACCATGATGGTGATGGAGAAGACGCGGGACATCGCGGTGATGATGAGCTTCAGAGTGGATCCCAGCCAGGTCAGGCGTATCTTTCTGCTGCAGGGCCTTTTGATCAGCGTGATCGGCACCGTGCTGGGACTCGCGCTCGGCTACTTCGCATCGTGGGCCGGCGGGTACTATCACTTCATCCATCTCTCCGCCGAGGTCTACTCCATCGATACCCTGCCCTTCGCGCCGCGCCCGCTGGATGGAGTGATTGTGGCCGCGGTCTCCATCGGAATCTCACTGCTGGCGACGCTGTATCCTTCCTCCGCCGCAGCCAGCGTGCTGCCGGCCGAGGCCCTGCGCTACGAGTAAGCGGTCCATGGTCCACTTGACAATGTGTCACATTTTGTGTCACATTCAGAACATGCAAAGTATCACCCTTCGACAGCTTCGCGACACCCGCCAGGTCAAAGCCTGGCTCAAGGCAGGAGTCCAAATCGAGGTGCGCGAGCGGAACCTCGTGCTCGGCGACTTGGTGCCTCGAACCCCGCCCCGCCCGCAACCCATCGAGTGGCCGGACTTTGAAGCCCGTGCCCGGGCAATCTTCGGCGACCGCGTCTTCCCCATCGTCGAAGACCTGATCGCCGATAGGGAGGACCGCTTTTGACGGTCTACGCGGATTCCAGCTTCATCGCGCCAATCTATGTGATTGACATCCATGCGCCTGAAGCGCGCCGCCGCATGGGCTTACGGCCAATGGTGTGGCTTACGCCGTTCAACCGGGCGGAACTTGCCCATGCGCTTTACCAGCAGGTTTTTCGGGCGCGCTTCTCGACTGCCGAAGCCCGGCTTGCCTGGAATAATTTCGAAAAGGATTGCTCAACTGGAGTTTGGAATTCGGTCACCTTGCCGGAAAGAATATGGGAGACCAGCATCGATCTTGCTCACAAGCATGGCCCCACCCTCGGCGTCCGCACGCTGGACTCGCTGCACGTGGCCTGCGCGCTGGAGTTGAAGGCGGAGCGCTTCTGGACCTTCGATGACCGCCAGGCCCGCTTGGCCGAGGCAGTTGGCCTCGACACAAATCCCTGAACCCGGCCCAACGGAATACCAGGAGCAAACGGTCGTGAGCAAAGTTAAATCGCCTCAGGAAAAGAAGGCTGCGAGTCTCAACCTCGACCGCCGCAATGTGTACGGGGAAAACGCCAAATCAAGTCGAAAGAATATACCGCTTAGCAAGCAACGCAGCCACCAAGCCGAACGGCGGGCAGCCAACCAACCTCTCATACAACTCACAGGCGCAGTCGAAGAGGATGTTGCTGTCGAAGCCGAGGCAGAAGCCAGGACACGCGCAATCGAGCAAAAGCGTTGGGGCTTCCGTAAGAGTCCCGATGCGCCTCTTAAGGCTGTTCTCATACACAAAAGCACCGGTACTTGGCCAAAGGCATGAGTCTCACTGCGGCGTGATGATCCCGCCCAGCGCATGACGCCGCGGCAGCACGATGCCGCGATGATCCACCTCGGCGGGGGCGGCGTTTTGGTTGAAAGCAGGCAAAGACTCCCGCTCCAGCAACGCGCCGCCGCACGCGGGGCACCAGTCGGCAACGGTTTCAGGGCTCAGCGCGGCGTGGCATTGGCTGCATAGGCGTTCCATAGTCATGAGATTACCGGATCGGACCGGCGGTTTCCGAAGCGTCCAACCGCATCGCCGGCCGCTTGGTTGGAACGGCCTCTGCGCCAAGCGTGACCCAATCTTCACGCTTCACCTCGCAACATACAAGGATGGGAAACCGTCACCGCTCGTTCCCCGAGCCGAAGGCCTGCCTCTGAGCTTAG
This sequence comes from Occallatibacter sp., assembly GCA_049521195.1. GTDB lineage: Bacteria > Acidobacteriota > Terriglobia > Terriglobales > Acidobacteriaceae > Telmatobacter. Next base: position 13,812 of record JBEKPA010000023.1, on the reverse strand, counting down.
TCGAAGGGGCGCCTGCTCCACCTCAGGTGGTAGACATAGTCAGGTGACTAGTGATATGACTATATGAGTGGAGGCAATCATGGCTTGGCAGGTCTACGACGCAAAGGCGCGCTTCAGCGAGTTCCTCGACGCCACACTCAAGGACGGACCGCAGGTGCTCACGCGGCGCGGCGTGGAAACGGCTGTGCTTGTGCCCATCGATGAGTGGAAGCGGCTGAAGGATCAGGCAAAACATTCCATCCCGGACCCGCTGCTTGACCCGAATGGACCGCATGACATCTACATTCCTCCGCGCAAGCGGCTTAAGCTGCGCCCATTCACCTTCGGCGACACGGAATAGCCATGATCTTCCTCCTGGACACCAATGTCGTCTCCGAATTTCGCAAGACTCGCCCGCATGGAGCTGTCCTTGCATGGAGGCGGTCTGTCCCTCTTCACCAACTCGCCATTCCAGCCGTAGTGATCGCCGAAATCCAAAACGGCATCGAGATCACGCGTAACCAGGATGCAACCAAAGCGCGAGAGCTAGAGAAGTGGCTGGATGAGGTCATGCAATATTACGCGATTCTGCCTGCGGACGGCGCGATCTTTCGCGAATGGGCGCGACTGATGGTCGGCAAGTCAGACGATCTGAGCGGAGATGCAATGATTGCGGCGACAGCCCGCATCCATCGTTTGGTGGTTGTGACCCGCAACGTAAGGGATTTCGAGGGCTTCGGCGTGGAGGTCTTCAGTCCCTTCCCCGCCGCCACGGAGGGACGGGATTGACCAAAGCTCGATTGCCTACCATCGGTGTGCTTGCGATTCAAGGCGACTATGCGGCCCACGCTGAGGCGCTCGTACAGGCTGGGGCCGAGCCCTGCGAGGTCCGCAAGCCGGAGCAGTTGGCCGGCCTCGATGGCCTGATCCTGCCCGGCGGCGAATCGACCACCATCCTCAAATTCCTGAAGCACCGCTTCTTTGATGCTTTGCAGGAGTTCTGTGGAAGCCATCCGGTCTTCGGCACCTGCGCTGGAGCCATTCTCCTGGCGCGGGAGGTTGTGAGCCCGGCACAACGCTCTCTTGGGCTGCTCGATGCAGTCGTCGAACGCAACGCCTACGGCCGCCAGATCGACTCCACGATCCTGACCGCGGAGACCGCGCTCCCCGGCGGCCCGCTGGAGATGGTCTTCATACGCGCCCCGCGCATCCTCTCCGCCGGCCCCGGCGTCGAGGTGCTGGCCCGGCGCGACGGCTTTCCGGTGCTGGTTCGCCAAGGCAGGATCATGGCCGCCACCTTTCACCCCGAGCTTTCCAGTGACCGGCGAGTCCACCGGCTCTTTGTCCGGAGCGTGACCGGTGAAACGGCTTAGCGGATATCTATCACGTCCGGAGAAGGGGAACGACGGCTGCGCTTAAGCAAGGTGCAGCAGCACACGGCAGCGCTCGCCAAAGGTCGGCGCCTCCGGGCATTCGTAATAGACCTGGCGATTGAGCGCCATCAGCAACTGCACAGCCTGCAACTGCTCATTGTCCGCAGTGAACGATCCGCCACGATGGACGAACTCGTCGGTGAGGTATTCGATGGCGTGGCCCAGAATCTCAAGGGCGCGCCCCGCCTGAGGAGTGATGTGGCGGCGGCGGGAGCGCAGGCGAACCGCGGAGGCGACCGGCGCGGAAGCCGGAATCGGAAAGCCGGTGGTCGTGGAAGCTGCCATGCTGTCTATCCTCACTCTCATCTTCGGCACGTAAGGAATTGTTTTCAGATAACGAAAGTACCGCTTCCCGCAACCGAACAGTGGATTGTGGCGCGCCACTCCGGGAATCCCAGCAATCGGGCATTCCGGCTCTGTGGAGAGATCCCGCCTGCGCCGGCTTCTCTGGAGTGCGCCTTGACGGGATGCGGCTGAAAACCTAATCTCAAGCCAGCATCTCTTTGCCTGGGAGCCGCTGGCGGCGCGGGCAAACGGGGTCAGTTGGAGTGGACCTTTGGGGGAACTGGGCAGCGATGATCCCTTACTACTGGCAGTATCTTCCGCTTTTGATGCAGATTCTCGCCGCGCTCCTGCTTGGCCTGGCGATGGTTGTGGGCTCCTGGTTCGTTGGGCGGCATCGCAACTCGGTCACCAAGCTGGCTGCCTACGAGTGCGGAATCGTGGCCGTGGGCGACGCCCGGGGGCGCTTCAGCGTGCGCTTCTACCTGGTAGCCGTGCTCTTCATCCTCTTCGACGTGGAAGCGGTTTTCATCATGCCGTGGGCGGTGATCTACCGCCAACTGCCTGAGATTACAGGTTCCAGGCTCTTCGGTTTCTGGGAGATGCTGGTCTACCTGGGCTTTGTGGCCGTGGGGCTGTACTACATTGTGCGCAAGGGCATCCTCAACTGGAGCAAGGACAAGGCGGACCTTTAGGATGAGCGAATCCACATTCATCGGCAAGGCGGCAGTGCTCGACGGGCTGACTGACCACCCTGCCCTGAAAGCCGTTCTGGCCTGGAACCCGCAGGCGCTGACCGACGCAAAGTTCGACCGCGATGAGCTGACTCTCACCATTGAGGCCGGTGAGATTCGCGCCGCCGCCCAAGCTGTGCAGGCGGCCGGCTACAACTTCTTCGAGGATATGACCGCCGTCGACTGGTTCCCTTCCTCGCCGCGCTTTCAGTTGAGCTACCACATTCTGTCCCACACCTATAAGGAACGCATCCGGCTGCGGGTGCTGCTGGAGGGCGAGAATCCATCCGTCGAGTCCATCACGCCCGTGTGGCCCGCGGCCAACTTTTACGAGCGCGAGGTATTCGATCTCTTCGGCGTGCGCTTCGACGGGCATCCCAACCTGCGCCGCATCCTGATGCCCGACGACTGGCAGGGGCATCCCTTGCGCAAGGACTATCCGGTGGAGGGGTACCGCTGATGACCGAGCTTGCAGGCATGCCCGTCCTTGAAGCGGCGCAAGGCGCCAAGGACCAGCATATGGTCATCAATATGGGGCCGCAGCATCCGGCCACGCATGGCGTTCTGCGCCTGGTGCTGGAGATTGACGGCGAGATTATTGTCCGCATCTATCCGGAGATCGGCTACCTTCACACCGGCATCGAGAAGACCTGCGAGGCCAAGTTCTATCAGCAGGTTATCCCGCTTACCGACCGCGTCAACTACCTTGACCCGCTGTCGAATAACCTATGCTATTGCCTGGCTGTGGAGAAGTTGCTGGCCCTGGAGATTCCTGAGAAGGCCCAATGGCTGCGGGTGCTGCTGACGGAGTTGAGCCGCCTCAATTCGCACCTGATCTGGCTGGGCACGCACGCCATGGACATTGGCGCGCTGACCGTCTTTCTTTACACCTTCCGCGAGCGCGAAGATATCCTCCGGCTCTTCGAGGCCGTGGCCGGCCAGCGGATGATGACCAGCTACTTCCGCATCGGCGGAGTCTCGATGGAGCCGCCGCTGGACTTCTTCGACCGCGTGCAGGCCTTCATCCGCGCCTTCCCGGAGAAGATCGACGAGTATTCCAATCTCCTGACCGGGAATCCCATCTTCAGGAACCGGCTGAAGGGAGTCGGGATCCTTTCGGCGGCGGATGCCATTGCGCTGGGCGTAACCGGCCCGCCCATGCGCGCCTCGGGCGTGGACTTCGACCTTCGCCGCGACATGCCCTACTGCAGTTATGAGAAGTTCCAGTTTCAGGTTCCGGTATCGACGGACGGCGATTGCTGGGCGCGTTATGAAGTCCGGCTCATCGAGATGCGCGAGAGCGTGAAGATCATCCAGCAGGCGCTGGACGACATGCCGGAGGGTCCGGTCAAGGCCGACGCGCCCAAGATCGTGCTTCCCGACCGCGAAAAGATGAAGACCCAGATGGAGGCGCTGATCCATCACTTCAAGATCGTCACCGAGGGCTTTGCGGTGCCCGCGGGCGAAGTCTATCAGGGCATTGAAGCGGGCCACGGCCAGACGGGCTACTATGTGGTCTCGGATGGCACGGCCAAACCCTACCGGGTGCACATGCGCTATCCGTCGTTCGCCACCTTGCAGGCGCTGGAGACCATGTGCAAGGGACGCATGTTGGCCGACCTGGTTGCGGTGATCGGGTCGATCGATATTGTGCTGGGTGAGATCGACAGGTGAAGCGGGAGGGATCATGGTTGATTACGCGAAACTTGCAGATACGGCGAAAGTGAAACAGGATGCCGACCGATCGGCCGCCGAAAGGCACAGACAACTGAGAGCGGATCCGTGTGTCTTCTTCGGAAGAGTGAGGGCGCGGCTCCTGGAGGAGATGAAGAAGGCCAATGTGGAGCTCCGCAAGAGAGGAGCTGCCTTTCTTGAACAGAATCATTTGCCCGGCTTTCCCAACGAGATGTTCCTTACATACGGAACAGATTCGCTCTGCAGAGTGGGACTTGGGATCATGGGAGGAGGGTGCCGAGTCACGGCGGTAATCAGCGGTCCGCCGAACGGGTACGAAATCTCGCGGAAGGAATATCTTTGCGACCAGGAAGGGGCCTGCCGGGAAGTGCGTCCAGAGGGAGGTGCGGCCGTCGCATGCCGTCCCGACGAAATTGCTGTGGACATCATTTCGGGAATTCTCCGTGGCAAGTTTGATTGAGTTCGCTCCGGTTGTCTGCGTTGAATGATGGGTTTCTCGCGCTTCGCAAGCGTTTGAAATTATGTGCAAGAGGCGCATGCCGGCCGCGCTGGTTGCGGTAATGGCGTCGATCGATGTTGTGTTGGGGGAGATCGACAGATAAAGCTCAGGAGAACTTATGATCGTTAGCCTTGAAAACCTCGAATATGGCATCCATTGGTGGAAATCGGAGGTGAGAGAATGGGGTCTGGATTTCGCCAACGCGGAGTACTATCGCATCTATGATTTGAGGTCTACAGGGATCACGCAGAAATGGTGGGCTGCCACGGTAAATCATTTGTGGAACTGGAAGGCGATTCGAGCACCCAGGCCTCCTAACACAAAGCAGGGAATCTTGGAACTTGGCATTGAGCGGCTCGATAGAATCTGTTGGGTATCCGACAAGATAAGCTCCTCTAAGGACACTGAGCCAACAATCGCCGATGTAACTTGGGTGGAGGTTGGCCCTCTTTTCGACCTATGCTTTCAAATCAAGCCCGGCGGCTCCAATCGTGGATCTCCGGTTTTCGCAAGCAAGATGTGCCATTTCCTGTTTCCCAGGGTCTTCCCTGTCATGGATAATCTGGCAACAGGGATCTTTGAATACGAATTCTATTGGCGGGGGATGAAGGATGAGTGGTACCGGTTTCCAGAAAAATCGGAAGCTGAGACTAGGCTCACTGCCGCGATGGAAACAAACGGTAAGGCCATCCATGATTTGTTTCCGTTCGAAACGAAGATAATTGAGCTAAGCCACATCGGATACAGACACCCAGTATCCGGCAACACAGTGATCGAAAGTGTGTAGTGTTGGAAATGGCAGAGGCTCGAAGACTGCGGAATCACTCTGCCTGGCGAGGAAGAGATGGATATGGCAGCCGAAGCGTGGGCCAGGGAGTTGATGCAATGAGCGATGAAACCATGAGCATCTTTTCGCCCCGGCTGGCGGCGCGCTTCGACGCGCTGGCGCAGCGGTACCCCGTCCGCCGCTCGGCGCTGATTCCCATGCTCCTCTACGCGCAGGACGAGGTCGGCTACCTCTCCGATGCGGTGGTCGCCGAAGTGGCCGCGCGCATCGGCATCACCGAACTCGAGGTGCGCAACGTCGCCAGCTACTACTCCATGCTGCGCTTCAAGCCGGCGGGCAGGTATAACGTGCAGGTCTGCACCAATATCAGTTGCATGTTGCGCGGCGCCTATGAGGTCTACGAGCGTTTTCAGGAGGAGCTGGGGATCGGGCGCCAAGGCGTGACAGAGGACGGCCTCTTTTCGCTCGAAGAGGTGGAGTGCGTCGGCGCCTGCTGTTGGGCGCCGGCCATTCAGGTCAACTACGACTTCGTCGAAGAGCTGCTTCCGGACCACGTGCCGGGCATTCTGGCTCATTACCGCGGCAAGGCTCCTGGCAAATGGAGGGCGCCCCATGCCTAGGCTGGTTTCCCATCCCGATGAGGTCAAGATCGTCTCCCAGCGCTTTGGCAAGGGCGCCGCAAAGATCGATCGCTACCTCGAACTCGGCGGTTATGCACCCGCCCGGAAGTGCCTGGAGCAAGGCCCCGACTGGATCGTCAACGAGATGAAGGCCAGCGGTCTACGCGGTCGCGGAGGAGCGGGCTTTCCGGCGGGCATGAAATGGTCGTTCGTTCCCAAGGTGTCGGCCAAGCCCAAATATGTGCTGGTGAACGGCGACGAGAGCGAACCGGGAACCTGCAAGGATCACTTGATCTTTTTGCACGATCCTCATGCAGTGATTGAAGGTACGATCATCGCCGGACTGGCCATCGGGGCCAAGCTGGGCTTCATTTACCTGCGCGGCGAGTACCGCTATCTTCTCAAGATCATGGAAAAGGCCGTCGCCGATGCCTACACGCGGGGCTTTCTGGGCAAGGGAATCTTTTTCTCCGGCTCCGACTTCGATATCATCACCCATACCGGCGCGGGCGCATACGAGGTAGGCGAGGAGTCGGCGCTGATGGAGTCGCTCGAAGGCAAGCGAGGCGTGCCCCGCATCAAGCCGCCGTTCCCGGCCGTCGTCGGACTCTACGGCGGTCCCACGGTCATCAACAACGTGGAGACCATCGCCACCGTGCCCCACGTGATCGAGATGGGCGGCGCGGCTTACGCGGCCGTGGGTTCGCCGCGCAACGGCGGAACGCGCCTCTTCTCGATCAGCGGCCATGTGGAGCGCCCCGGCGTCTACGAGCTGCCCATGGGTTACAGCCTGAAGAAGATGATCTACGAAGTGGCTGGCGGCATTCGCGGCGGGCGCACGCTCAAAGCAGTGGTCCCCGGCGGCTCCTCGACCCCGGTGCTGCTGCCCGAGGAGATCGACATCGGCATGGACTTCGACCAGGTGGGCAAGGCCGGCTCCATGCTCGGCTCGGGCGGCGTGGTGGTACTCGACGACCGGACCTGCATCGTCGAGTTTGCGCTGAGGACCATCAGTTTTTATCAGCACGAGAGCTGCGGCTGGTGCATTCCCTGCCGTGAGGGCACGGACTGGCTGAAGAAGTCGCTCACCCGCTTCCACGCCGGCTTCGGCACGGCTGCGGACATCGACAACATTCAGTACCTGGCCGAGAACATGATGGGCCGGACCTTTTGCCCGCTGGGCGACGCGGCGGCCATGCCCACGCTGGGATTCGTGAAAAAGTTCCGCAAGGAGTTCGAGGACCATTTGAACGGCAAGCCCTGCCCGTTCGCAAAGCACGTCGAAATGGCTGTGGTGTAAGGGACGCGGGAAACGAATGCCAGACGTAACCTTCATCGTCGATGGAAAGAAGCTGACGGCTCCCGCCGGGACGCTGCTGATCGACGCCTGCCGCAAGGCGGGTATCGAGATTCCGGCCTTCTGCTACTATCCTGGCCTCAGCCTGCAGGCGGCCTGCCGCATGTGCGTGGTGCGCCAGGAGAAGGTGCCCAAGCTGCAAACGGCCTGCACCACCGTCGTCGCCGAAGGCCAGGTCTTCATCACCGAGTCCGAGGAAATTGCCCAGGCGCGCAAGGCGACCATTGAGCTGCTGCTGGGAAACCATCCCCTCGACTGCCCGGTCTGCGACGCCGGCGGCGAGTGCGAACTCCAGGACATGACCTTCAAGTACGGCGCGGGCGAGAGCCTGTACGCCGAGGCCAAGGAGCATCGCGAAGAGCAGCAGTGGTCGCCCGCCGTCTTCTTCGACCGCCCGCGCTGCATCCTCTGCTACCGCTGCATCCGCATGTGCGGCGAGGGCATGGACGTGTGGGCGCTGGGCGTGCAGAATCGTGGCGTCCATTCGACGATTGTTCCGAACTGCGGCAACCGGCTGGACTGCGAGCAGTGCGGCATGTGCATCGACGTCTGCCCGGTGGGCGCGCTCACCAGCGGCAGCTACCGATACAAGACGCGGCCCTGGGAGATGAACCACGTTTCGACGGTCTGCACGCATTGCGCCGACGGCTGCAAGGTTACGCTGGGCGTGCGCCAGACCAACGACGGCTCGGAGATTGTGCGCGCCGATAACCGCGACAAGAGCGGCATCAACGGCGACTTTCTCTGCGCCAAGGGCCGCTTCGGCTTCGATTTTGTGGAGAGCCCCGAGCGGCTCACGACGCCTCTTGTGCGTAACTCCCAGGGCAAGCTGGAGCCGGCTACTTGGGAGCACGCGATTCGTCTGGCCGCAGGCAAGCTGAAGGAAGTTCGCGACAGCAAGGGCGGCGCGTCCATCGGCGTCGTCGGCTCAAATCGGACTACAAACGAAGAGAACTACCTGCTGCAGAAGTTTGCGCGGACGGTGCTCGGGACCAACAACATCGACCACCAGCGCAGCACGGACTACGCGGCCTTCGCCCGCGCTCTGGCTGGGCATCCAGGCAAGGCCGCAAGCCTGCGCGACATTGCCACCGCTCCGGCGATCCTGCTGATTGGCGGCGATCCCACAAACGAGCATCCGCTGTTGGCATGGCACCTGCGCACCAACGTGCGGCTCAACCGCGCCCGGCTATACATAGCCAACGACCGGCGCATCAAGCTGGAGCGCCAAGCCACGGCCACGCTGGAGTTGCCGGCGGACGGATACAAGGATCTCGCGGGTTTTCTGGACGCCGGCAACGCCGATTTTTGCAAGGCCCTGCTGGCCGAGGAGTCGCTGGTGGTGATCTTTGGCCAGGAGTATCGCGGACCCTCCGTCGAGGCTCTGGTCGAGTGGGGCCTCAAGCACGGTCCCAATTCCGGATCCGTCCGCTTCGCCTATCTCGGCGACCACGCCAACTCCCGCGGCGCTGCCGACATGGGGCTGTTCCCTGACCTGCTCCCGGGCTATGTGCCGGTGACCGCTCCCGGCGCGTTCGCGGAGTATGCCGGCCTGCCGGCGCTGCCCGGCAATACCCTGGCCCAGATGCTCGAGGCGGCGGCCAAGGGCGAGCTGGGCGCATTGCTGGTCGTGGGCGCCAATCCCGTGGCCAGCCTGGGCGTGGCCCCCGAGGCCTTGAAGAAGACCTTCGTAGTGGTTCAGGATCTGTTTCTTACCGAGACCGCGGCTCAGGCAGATGTGGTGCTCCCTGCGGCCAGCCTCTATGAAAAGTCCGGCACGGTCACCAATACCTTCGGCGATGTGCAACTCGTGAAGAAGGCGGCCGACCGCGCCGGCGTGAAGCCCGATCTTGAGATTCTTGTCCGGCTGGCCGGCGCAATGGGCGTGGACGTGAAGGCACTCGTTCCCTTCGGCAAAGGGGGCGTGACGGCCGACCTGGGTCAATCGCGCGGCGCGCAGGCGGGCGAGGCCGACCAGCACGCTGTTTGGCTGGCGGCCAACAACCTGGAACCGAAACTGAGCCCCTTCGATCCGCTTGCCGTACTGGACGAGATTGAGCGTCTGGTGCCCGGCTATGCGCTTGACCGCATCAATCTACTGGGCGGCAACGACGTGCGAACGGAGCCCGGCTTCGCGCCGGTCGCGGCTCTGACGGAAGCCGTGCCCGGCCTGGTTGCGCCCGCGCACGACGGATTGTTTACCTCTGGAACGCTGGGCCAGTACAGCCCCGCGCTCAAGGAACTCGCGAAGCATCAGGCGCGAGAGTTGGTGCAAATTGCAGTGCAGTGAAAGGCGTGGCAAGGATCGTGGTTTCCCACCCTTTTCGGTCGCCGCGGCGACAACGCGAAAAGGATCGGGCACCCAATGATTTGCAAGGAGATGAGCGAAAGCAAACGCAGGTCCTTCGACTTCGTCCGCCGCAGCGGACTTCGCTCAGGATGACATCAAGAAGTTTGGCAAGAGAGGCTGAAGACCAGTGACGATACTGCAATTCTTTCTGTGGAGCTTGCTCAAGGTAGCAGTGGTGACGGTGGTATTACTGCTGGCCGTCGCCTACACCGTGCTGCTGGAGCGCAAGCTGGTGGGCCGCATCCAGAACCGCTGGGGCCCCAGCCGCGTGGGGCCGTTCGGCCTGTTGCAGCCGCTGGTGGACGGAGCCAAGTCCTTCCTCAAAGAGGACATCATCCCCGCCGGCGTCTACAAGCCGCTCTATCTGCTTGCGCCCATCCTCGCCCTGGGCTGCGCACTGATCTCCATCGCCGTGGTACCCTTCGGCGAACCCAACGTGGGGCCGGCCGGCATGCATCTCTTTGAGATCGCCGACGTGAACATCGGGCTGCTGGTGATCCTCGGCGTTACCTCGATCGGCGTATACGGCATTGCGCTGGCCGGCTGGTCCTCGAACAACAAGTACTCGCTGCTTGGCTCGCTGCGCTCCTCGGCGCAGTTGATCAGCTACGAGTTGGCCCTGGGCCTCTCGCTGGTGGGCGTGGTGCTGCGCGCCGGCTCGCTCAATCTGCGCGTGATCGTGCAGCAGCAGTCAACCGACGGCATGCTCACCTGGAACATCTTCGGCGGATTGCAGTTTGTGGCCTTCTTCATCTACCTGATGGCCGCCTATGCGGAGACCAACCGCTCGCCATTCGACCTGCCCGAGGCGGAGAGCGAGCTCACGGGCGGCTATCACACCGAGTACAGCTCGATGAAGTTCGCCATGTTCTTCATGGCCGAGTACGCCAACATGATCAACGTGGGCTGCGTGGCCACGCTGCTCTTTCTGGGCGGATGGACCAGTCCCTTCGGCGACCTGATTCCTCCGCCTTCGAACATCCTGGTCCACGCGCTGTTTCCCATCTTCTGGTTCGCGGCCAAGGTCTTTTGCTTCCTCTTTTTGTACGTCTGGGTGCGGGGAACGCTGCCCCGCTTCCGCTATGACCAGCTGATGAGCTTTGGATGGCGATACCTCATGCCGCTGGCCATTCTGAACATTGTCGCCACCAGCCTGTGGTTTGCGTACCACCCGCCATCCTGAACCGCACTGCGCCGGGCCTTTGGCTTGGCTGCCGCTGATTTACAATCGGGAAGGATTTCACGAAGCCGGAGATCCAGATTGAACCGTCCGGCACCGCAATCCTTCCTCTTAACCGGCCGGTTCCGTTCTGCCGGCTCTAGCCCGCATTCAGGGACGCGATGCACCTGATCCTGTTTTTCGTCTTTGCCGGATTCTGCCTGGCCGGAGCCATCAACCTCCTGCTCCAGAGCCATCCCATCAACAGCGCCCTGTCGCTGATCGTGGTGATGACCTCGCTGGCTGTGCTTTACCTGCTGCTGGGCGCGGAGTTTCTGGCCGCGGCGCAGGTCATTGTCTATGCCGGCGCCATCATGGTGCTGTTCACGTTTGTGGTCATGCTGCTCAACGCCGGACGTGAAGAGCGCACCCTGGGCAGCCGCACGGCGCGCTCCGTGGGTTTTCCCGCGGTCGTGGCCATCCTGGCCGTCATCGCCACCGTGATTCTGAAGGCGCGGGGCCTGGGCGTGGCGACGCTTGGCGAAGGCCTCACCGATGCCAAGGGCAGCACGAACATTGAAGCGCTGAGCCGGGTGCTCTTCCACGAACTGCTGCTGCCCTTTGAAGTGACCTCGATCCTCATCCTCATTGCGATTCTAGGCGCGGTTGCGCTGGCCAGCCACGGCGACGGCCCCCACGGAAACCGGGAAAGGATGGGCGGCGAATGAATTCATTTCTGGCGCAAGAGGTTCCCATCTCCTGGTATCTGCTGCTGAGCGCGGTGCTTTTTTCGCTCGGCGTCGCCGGCTTCCTCATCAAGCGCAACCTGATTACCGTCTTCATGTCCATTGAGCTCATGCTTAACGCAGTCAATCTTTCCTTTGTGACCTTCGCCCACGAATGGCACGCGGTGAAGGGGCAGATTTTTGTCTTCTTTGTGATGGTGGTGGCCGCGGCGGAGGCTGCCGTGGGACTGGCCATCATCATTGCCGTCTTCCGCGCCCGCGCTACCCTGGCCGTCGACCGTATCGACCTGATGAAACTATGACCTCTCATCAAACGATTACCGTATTGCTCCATCACGGGTTCATCATTTATGCCCATCTTTGGCTGATCCCACTCGCGCCATTCGTGGGATTTCTGGTGAATGGACTCTTCGGCCGTCATTTGCCCAAATGGCTTGTGACTACGGTTGCATTGCTTGCTTCGCTGGCGTCGTTTCTTTACGTGGTTGTTGACGGGCCCGCCCTTGTCTCCGCTGTTGCCTTGAAGGCGGATGCCCCATTTGTCGAGACCTTCGGCCAGTGGATCAACATCGGCACCCTCCACGTTGACTTCATTTTCGTCCTCGACGAGCTTTCGCTCGTCATGCTGCTGGTGGTCACCGGCGTCGGCTTCCTGATTCACGTTTACTCCGTCGGCTACATGGGCGACGACGAGGGCTATGCGCGGTACTTCAGCTACCTGAATCTGTTTCTCTTCTTCATGACGCTGCTCGTGCTGGCCGGCAATGCCCTCGTGATGTTTGTGGGCTGGGAGGGCGTGGGCCTGGCGTCGTACCTGCTCATCGGCTTCTGGTTCCAAAAGACCTCGGCGGCGGATGCCGGCAAGAAGGCCTTCATCGTCAACCGCATCGGCGACTTCGGCTTCCTGATCGGCATGTTTCTTCTGCTGGCCAACTTCGGCACCCTCACCTTTACCGAAATCGCCGCGAAGCTCGCCTACCCCGGCTGGCAGGGCGGCGTGGTCACCGTGATTGCGCTCTGCCTGCTGCTCGGCGCGGCCGGTAAAAGCGCCCAGCTTCCGCTCTATATCTGGCTGCCCGACGCCATGGAAGGCCCAACGCCCGTCTCCGCGCTCATCCACGCCGCCACCATGGTTACAGCCGGCGTCTACATGATCGCCCGGACGCATGTCTTGTTCGACCATTCGCCCTTCGCCCTCAGCGTGGTGGCCATCGTCGGCGCGGCCACGGCTCTGTTTGCCGCCACCATCGGCCTGGTGCAGAACGACATCAAGCGCGTGCTCGCCTACTCCACCATCTCGCAACTCGGCTACATGTTCCTGGGCTGCGGCGTGGCGGCTTACTCGGCTGCCATCTTCCACCTGGTGACGCACGCCTTCTTCAAGGCTCTGCTCTTCCTCGCGGCCGGCTCGGTGATCCACTCGATCGGCGGCGAGCAGGATCTGCACAAGATGGGCGGCCTGTGGCGGAGGTTGCCTGTCACCTTTGCCGTCACCACCGTGGGCGTTCTGGCCATCGCCGGGTTCCCGCCCTTTGCCGGATTCTTCTCCAAGGACGCGATCCTCTACGCCGCCTATCTGCAGGGCGCGAACGGCAAGGCGCTGTGGTTTGTCGGCTTGGTCACTGCCCTGCTGACCTCGTTCTATATGTTCCGGCTCTGGTATCTGGCCTTTCTGGGCAAACCGCGCGGCGAGACTGCTCCTCACCACTCCACGCCCTGGTCGATGCTCGGCCCGCTGGTGATTCTGGCCCTGCTCTCGATCTGCGGCGGCTGGATCGGCGTTGAGCGCTCGAGCGGCTGGATCCACTGGATCAACATGGAACGCTTCAGCGGCTTTCTGGTTCCAGCTGTGGGGGCAAGAGCTGCAGCGGGCGGCAGCGCGCAACTGGAGTTGATCCTGAGCGCCGCGGCCGTGGGCGTTGCGCTTCTCGGCTGGCTGCTGGCCCATCTCTTTTACCGGCAGAAGTCCCGGCTCCCGGAGCAACTGGCCACCGCACTTCCCGGCGGCTACAGGCTGCTGGCCAACAAGTACTACATCGACGAGTTCTGCGCCAAGGCAGTGGTCAAGCCGCTGCTGGCCATCTCGACGTACTTCCTGGGTTGGGTGGTGGACAAGGCGCTGCTGGGCGGCGCGGCCTGGCTGCTCGGAGGCGTCGCCACTTTTGCCGGTG
>JBEKPA010000022.1:0-21269 GCA_049521195.1 Occallatibacter sp. | reverse complement strand
AGGGGCTGGCCGTGGTGGTCGCGGCCATTCGCGAGGAGACCGACCCGGAGATCGACCGGCGCGCGGTCGCGGACGATCGAATCACCGTCGAGTGGCTCTCGCTGGGCGAGCTGTCGCGGCTTATCGAGCTCTTCCGCAAGGAGGGCGTCTCCAAGGCCGTGATGGCCGGCCAGGTGAAGCACAAGCAGATCTTCTCCAGCATCCGGCCCGACTGGCGGTTGGCCAAGCTGCTGTTGAATCTGCGCTCGCGCAATACGGATATGCTGCTGGGCGCGGTAGCCAAGGTGCTGGGCGACGAGGGCATCGAGCTGATCGGTTCCACGGCCTTCCTTGAGCCGCTGCTGGCGCGGGAGGGCGTGCTCACCGCGCGCGCGCCGGACGACGAGGAGCGCAAGAACATCGAGTACGGCCTGGGAGTGGCGTGCGCCGTCGCCGGCTTCGATATTGGCCAGACGGTGGTGGTGGCCGCGCAGGCCTGTGTGGCCGTCGAGGCCATGGAGGGCACGGACGCGGCAATCGAGCGCGCCGCCGCGCTGATGAGCACGCTTGAAGACGACGCTTCGACGCTCGAGCGCCGACTGACTGTGGTCAAGGTGGCCAAACCCCAGCAGGATATACGCTTCGACGTGCCTGTCATCGGCACGCGCACGGTCGAGACCATGATCCGCGCCGGGGCAAGCTGCCTCTCCGTCGAGGCCGGCCGCACGCTGCTCTTTGATCGCGAGGCGCTTGTGAAGCGCGCCGACGAAGCGGGAATCGCAATCGTGGCCACCGCGCGCGGAGAGTGACCGCCGGAGAGCCGTGGGCCGCGTGACGAACCAAGTCACGCCAACGGAAACCGCTCCCGCACCAGGCTCAGCGCCTCATCCGCGGTCTCGATCACCCCTTCGAGTTGTGCGTCTTCGACTGCCCGCAGCATCTGCTTGAAGCCCGCTCCCGGCTGGTAGCCTGCCGCAATCAGCTCCCGGCCGGTAATCAGCGGCAGCGGGCGCACCGCCTCCTCCGGCATCGACTCCCACCGCTCGCGCACAAACTCCCAGTGCTCCAGATTCCCGCTCCCTGCCAGACAATCCATCCGGTGCAGGGCAAGATGCTCCTCGAATCCCTCCAGCCTGAAGAACCGCTTCAGCGTCGAAGTCTTCATCCGCGCCGCATCGGCAAAGCGCATGTGGTTCTCGATGAGCGAGAGAATCCGCCGCGTCTCATCGTTCGAAAACCGGAAGCGGTGGCAGATCTCCGCGCCCATGGCCACACCCACCTCCACGTGCCCGTCAAACCGAATCCGGTCCGGAGCCCGCCGGAAGGTGGGCGGCTTGCCCACATCGTGCAGCAGCGCGCCCCACGCCAGGGTCTGCGGGCAGCCGGCCTCCAGTTGATCGAGCAGCCCCAGCGTGTGCACCCACACATCGCCCTCGGGATGAAACTGCGCAGGCTGCTCGACGCCCTTCATCCGGGCGACCTCGGGAAGCACCTCGGCCAGCAGGCCGGTCTGGTCCAGCAGCTCGAAGGCCCGTCGCGCCCGCCCCTCGGTCAGCATCTTGGTCAGCTCGTCGCGCACCCGCTCCCGGCTCACCGCCTTGATCTTCGCGGCCAGGCGGCGCATGGCGGCAGCAGTCCCCGCCTCAATCTCAAACCCGAAGCGCGCCGCAAACCGCACCCCCCTGAGCATCCGCAGGCGATCCTCATCGAAGCGCGCCTCGGGCCTCCCAATCGCCCGGATCACGCCCGCGTCCAGGTCCGCCAGCCCGCCCACGTAGTCGATCACCGCCGAGCGCAGAGCGCCCGCAACCCAAGATTTCTCCGCTGGGTGCCACACCCTCGCCACGTTTTGGTCTTTATGGCTAGGATGGGTGGTTGATTCCGCCCCCTGAGGGAAAAGCCGGTCGACATCGAGCAGCAGCCCATTGATGGTGAAGTCGCGGCGCCGCACATCCTCTTCGGCGCTGGCCGTATAGCACACTGCATCCGGATGCCGCCCATCCGAATAGGCCCCATCAGAGCGGAAGGTCGCCACTTCGGTGGTCACGTAGCCGTCGTCATCGCCAACCGCTACCAGTACGACGCCAAAGTGCGCCCCCACGGCAAACGTGCGCTTGAAAAGCTTCAAAACCATATCCGGCGCGGCAGAGGTCGCCACGTCATAGTCCTTCGGCTCACGGCCCAGCAGCAGGTCGCGCACGCAGCCGCCGGCCAGATACGCCTCATGCCCCGCCGCCCGCAGCTCCGCCACCACCTTCAAAGCAGCATCGAACTGGCGCGTTGTGGGAAGCATGGCCTTGTTTGAGAGTAATCCGTCTCATGCCCAAGAATCGAGGCAATTAAACTATAAGGATGAGCGGACGCGGCCTGATCCTCGCCATCGAATCCTCGTGCGACGAGACTGCCGCGGCCATCGTCGAGCGCGGCGCGCGCACGCTTTCTTCCGTCGTCTCCTCGCAGATCGCCACCCACGCCCGCTACGGCGGCGTCGTGCCGGAGCTGGCCAGCCGCGAGCATCTCCGCGCCATCGTTCCGGTCGTCCGCGCCGCCCTGGCCCAGGCCGGCGTTACCCTAGCCGACCTCGACGCCATCGCCGTCACCAGCGGTCCCGGCCTCGCCGGAGCGCTGCTGGTGGGCATCAGCTACGCCAAGGCTCTGGCCTTTGCGCAGAATCTGCCGCTCATCGCCGTCAATCACCTCGAAGGCCACATCCATGCCGTGCTGCTGAATGAGCGCGAATCCACCCAGGATTGTCATCCTGAGCGAGGTCGCCGCGGCGACCGAGTCGAAGGACCCGCGTTTCCACTTTCCTCCACACCCCAATTGCCGGGTGCCCCATCCTTTCCGCGGCTTCATGCGGAAAGGGTGGGAGACCACAGATCTGACGCGATCCCCGATCCCGAGCCGGCCCTGGCCCTGGTCGTCTCCGGCGGGCACACGCACCTCTATCTGGCCCGCACCGCCCACAACTCCTGGAGCTACTCGCTCATCGGGCGCACCCTGGACGACGCCGCCGGCGAGGCCTTCGACAAGGTCGCCAAGCTCCTCGGATTCGGCTACCCCGGCGGCCCCTGGATCGACGCTCTGGCCCGCTTTGGCGACCCGCTCGCCGTGCCGTTCTCCTTCTCGCAGATCAAACGAAAAGTACACCTGGGTGGTAAACCTCCGCGCACCAAGGCCGCCCGCACTGCGCCCATCGCCAACCTCGATCCCCGCTTCCTCTTCTCGTTCTCGGGCATCAAGACGGCCGTGCTCCGCTACGTCGAACTCCACAACCTCCGGCCCGAAGCGCAGGCCCGCGCCGCCCGCCTCTTTCCGGCGCAGGTTGGTCATCTCTCCGGGGCTGAAGCCCGCGTTGATTCCGATGACCTCATGCGGGGGTTGAAACCCCCGCCTCCCTCCGGACTGAGTGCTTCGGCGGCTTGTTCAGCCCCCGAGGCGGGCGCCCAAGGCCTCGCTTCTGAGACCTGGGATACCACAAAGGCCGACCCTCCCTCGGCCCACTCCCAACAAATGCAGAGTGCCCCATCCTTTCGCCTTCCTTCTGGCGAAAGGGTGGGAGACCGCGAATCCCGACTGTCGCCCGTCCCCCCTCCCAAGCCCCCGGCAACCAAAGAAGAAGCTCTGGCCCTTTGTTCTCAGCCCGTCCTCGACCTGATCGCCAGCTTCCAGCACGCGGTGGTGGGCGATCTGATGAAGAAGACCTTCGCCGCCGCCGAATCCCTGGGCGCGCGCCGCATCCTAATCACCGGAGGCGTCGCCGCCAACCGCGAACTTCGGGAGCGTTTCACCGCCGAAGCCGCCCGCCGCAGCGTCCGCGTAGCCTTCCCCACCTTGGCTCTCTCCACGGACAACGCCGCCATGATCGCCGCCGCCGCCTGGCCGCGTCTTCTCAGCGGCGACTTCGCTCCGCCGGACCTCTCCGCGGATCCGTCGCTGGCGCTGGGACGGTGAGAGCATGGGAGCGTCAGCTCTGAAGAGTGCTTCTATTTTGGTGCAATCGCTTTTCAATGCGAGTATCCTGTTAGCAAATGCCCGCAGTCGGGCCGAAACTGAAAGCGAGGTATGCTTTGGCTGACGCGAAGATTGAAATCAAAGTCGGCGCTATATCGTTGTCTGGTGAGGGGGACGCAGATTGGTTATCCAAACAACTAGACAAGCTCTTGGAGAAGATACCTGAACTCGCAAAGATAAGCGTGTCGGATATAGAAGAGGAAGTTGAGGCTCCAAAATCAGTTGGGAGGCATCCTACCACTGATCGCGCAAAGGCTGTTGGTACCCTCGCGTCCTTCTTGAAAGAAAAGAAGGCGACTAGCATTCAGGCACGCAAGTTCTTAGCTACCGCGCTCTGGCTACAGGAGACACAAAATCTAAAGCGGATCAACACAGGGCTCGTGACGAAGGCATTGAGTGATCACAACCAAGGAAAGCTGACAAACGCAAGCCAATGCCTCATCAATAATGCCACTTCGGGCTGGCTTGTCAGGGAAGGGAAGCAGTTCTATATCTCCGATGAAGGTCGAACGGAGCTTGGGAAATGATTGTCGCAACAGCAGCGCTTGCGGCCGTTCCCAAGGGGCTTCGTGAGCCGCTCATCGCCGAATACAAGAGTATAGTCCAGAACTTCATGGAGCATCGCTGGCTGCCTTCCGAGCTAGGAGGCGGTCGCTTTAGCGAGATTGTTTATACGATCCTGGATGGACAGGCGAAGAAGGCGTATGCAAGCGGGCCGAAGAAACCGGCGAATTTCCAGCAGGCCTGTCAAAAACTTGAAAGCAACGCACTCCCTCACGTCCCGAGAAGCTTTCAGATTTTGATCCCACGCATCTTGCCGGCCTTGTATGAGGTAAGGAACAACAGAAGCGTCGGGCATGTTGGGGGAGACGTTAATCCAAACCATATGGATTCGGTCGCCGTCCTGTCGATTTGCAATTGGGTGATGGGCGAGTTGGTGAGGGTTTATCACGGACTGACCATTACCGAGGCTCAACAAGTCGTCGACGCACTGGCTGAAGTACGCGTTTCAGCCGTTTGGTCTGATGGATCGATCAAGCGCGTGCTGCTGCCGACCCTATCGCTTCCTGACCAAATCCTTCTTTTGATAGCCACCTCCCTGCCTAATGTCACTCCTGGCCAACTGATCCTCTGGACAGAGGCGCCAAATAAGACCTACTTTATGAAAGTTCTTCGGGGCTTCCACAAAAAAAGGCTCGTCGAATTTGATGAGTCCTCGGGCAAAGTTCAGATTCTCCCGCCGGGGGCACAATACGTTCAGGAGCTGGTTCGCCGTAAACAACTTTCGAAGGTCATTTAGGAGGTCCTGTGAACCGTCCGCCCGTGCCCCAGGATTGCTCGCCGCAGAATCCCTCATCACTCCGACTCTTCCTGGAAAACAGCTCAGACATCCAGCTGGACCCCTCGGAGCCGCCGCAAGGGTGACCCGCAGGAACGCTGAGGGGCTTTCGGGCTCGAACATCCGCATCCCTTACTCCACGCACCCCATTGCCAGCCGCACCAGCCCGGCCAACCGGCAAATCTGCGCGTTCGTCAACGGCCGGTGGCCGGCAACCGGCTCTATCAGTTGATCCTTCGCTACAACACCTATATTCTCCGCCCAGGCTACGCTGTCCTCGGGGAGGCCGGTTTCTCCCGCACGCAAAAGCAGGTGCCAGGGGCCCGGCTTGTGGACGGAGGTCGAAAGCGGAATCGCCAGCACGGTATCGGCACGGGGATGCGAGTTGCGCCCATTTGTCGACACAATGACCGCGGGCCGGTTCTTGCTCGGCGGGTCGGTGTGAAAATGCGCCCACCATATCTCTCCCCGCAGAGGGGAACGCACGGCCTGGGCGCTCATTCGGGGATTCCAATCCACATAGCCGGCGCGGTCTGCTCCGCCCACTCCCGCTGCTCTGCCAGCTCTTGGTCCGAGGCCGTGTCGTAATATTCCTTGGTAGCCGCCTCAAGCTGCTGCCGCCTGGCCTCCAGCATCAGTTCGCGCAGCAGTAAATCCAGCGCCTCGGAGTCCGAAGCCGCCTGCCGTCGCTGCCGGGTCTCGCCCAGGAAGGCGACCGCCTCCGGCGTTAGAGTGAAGCTCTTCTTCATCTTGCGGGTTGTCGCCTGCATTGTCATACTAAGTATCATACTCTTAATCTGACAGAGATGCTCACTTCGTGAAACCTGCCAGAAGCCAGGCGACCGGCTCGCGCTGGCTCAGGTGAGAACGCGAAGGCGAACTCCGACGTTACCGTCCCCCGCGGTGTTTGCTCAAGTTGACGGCGGCGCGGGCTTCGCGGTCGGCTTCGCGGCGGCGTTCGGTCTCGCGCTTGTCCCAGTCCTGCTTGCCCTTGGCGACGGCCAGTTCGCACTTGACCCGCCCGTTGCGGAAGTAGAGGCGGGTGGGGATGAGCGTGTGGCCCTTGATCTGCGTCTTGGAGAGTAGCTTGCGCACCTCCTCGCGATGCAGGAGCAGCTTGCGGGTGCGGGTGGCGTCGTGGTTGGCCACGTTGCCGTGGGAGTAGGGACCGATATGCACGTTGAGCAGAAACGCTTCGCCGTTCTGGATGAGGCCGTAGGAGTCCTTGAGGTTGGCCTTGCCCTCGCGGATGGACTTGACCTCGGTGCCGCGCAGGGCGACGCCGGCCTCGAACCGCTCCAGCAGGTAGTAGTTGTGGCTGGCGGCGCGATTGTGCGCGGCGTCCCGCTCGCCGCTGGCGACGGGGTCGCGCGGCTTGGGTGTCTTCTTAGGGCCAGCGACGTCCTGCTGGACAATGACATGGCTGGTTTGGCGGGCCATCGGGAAGCATCCTCGAATCTTCATCCTAGCATCGGCGCTGGTTTCAGCCGCCTTGGGGCGGGGCTTTGCTAAAATGGGGCATCGATGGACGGGAAGAATCGCAGCCCGCCTTTGGCGTTCGCGGTGGCGAACCGCGGCGGACGACAGGGATGGGGCATCCGCGGACGGCAGGGATGGGGCATCCGGGTTTGGGGTACAAGATCTTCAATGGGAATTGCGACAGGAATTGCATCTGGAATTGCGTCGGGGCGGCCAAGGCAGCCCGCAAGCGCCCGCTGCGGAATGCGGGCCGGCTAGGACGCCTGGGAGAACGATGAAAAGCCGCGCTGTTACTCGGGTTGCCTCCGGGTCCGTTTTCGCCTCTCGACCCATGGTGGCGAGGTCCGCTTTCTCGGGAGCCGCTTTCGGGGTTGCACTTCTCGCTCTCCTGGCCGTCTCCGGCTTGTCGAGCGCTCCGTTGCGCGCGGAGTCGGCCAACTCGTATTTCAAGAACGGCGAAAGCGCCGAGGCGCGGGAAGACTACGACGCCGCCTTCGACAACTATCAGAAGGCCTACGCCAAGAGTCCCAAGGATCTGCGCTTCCGCACCGCGCTTTCCAGGGTGCGGGTAACCGACTCTTCGATGCACGTCAGCAAGGGCCGCAAATTGCTGGATGCCGGCGACGAGCAGGCGGCGCTGGTGGAGTTTCTGCGCGCCGCCGAGGTCGACCCCGGCAACGAGGCCGCGCAGCAGGAGATCGCCCGGGTTCGCCAGAAGCACGGCGAGGAGGCGCCGCAGGCCGAGACCGGCATTCCCGAGGAGGCAGGCGCTCAGGAACTCACCTCGATGGGTGCGCCGGTCGAGCTCAAGCCGCTCTCGAACGAGCCGCTCACGCTGCACATGACCGAAGACGCCAAGGTGATTTACCAGGCTGTCGGCAGGGCCAGTGGCGTGAATGTTCTCTTTGACCCGGACTTCACTTCCAAGCGCATCCAGGTGGACCTGAACAACGTGTCGCTGCTGGATGCGCTGCGCATTGTGGGCACCATCTCCAACACCTTCTGGCGCCCGGTGACCGCGAACACGATCTTTGTCGCCCAGAACACCCGCACCAAGCGTACCGATCTGGACGAGGAAGCCGTGCAGACGTTCTATTTGGCCAACGCCTGGCAGCAAAACGATTTGACTGACGTGCAGACCGCCATCCGCAACGTTCTAGGCACCAACACTGCCTTCAAGGTCTACGCTGTGGCCGGCCAGAACGCCATCGTAGTGCGGGGCACGCCCGACGAGTTGCTGCTGGCGCAGAAGCTGATCGACGATCTGGACAAGCCGCGCGCCGAGGTGGTGGTGGACATCGCCATCCTCGAGGTGAGCAAGAACTGGGAACGGAACCTGGGCATCTCCTGGCCCAGCAGCGTGGGCGCTGCGCTGACGCCGCCCACCTCCAGCAGCTCCACGACGAACACGACCAACACGACGGGAACAACCACCACCGGTACCGCGCCGACTCTCTACGACCTGGCGCACCTGAAAGCGACGGATTTTGCGGTGACCATCGGCTCGGCCCAGGCTAACCTGCTGCTGACCGACTCGAACACCAAGATTCTGGACAATCCGCGTATCCGCTCCACCGACCAGCAAAAGGCAACCATGAAGATCGGCACGCGCATTCCGATCGCCACCGGTTCCTACCAGACCGGCGCGGCCACCGCGGTGGTCAGTTCGCTGGTCAACACGCAGTTCCAATATATCGATGTGGGCGTGAATATCGAGATGACGCCAACGATTCACTTTGACCGCGATGTGACGCTGAAGATCAAGATCGAGGATAGTTCGGAGGACGGCAACGTGACGATCAGCGGCGTGACCGAGCCTATTATCGCGCAAAAGACCAGTGAGCAGGTCATCCGTCTGCGCGAGGGCGAGGCAAGCGTGCTGAGCGGCATGCTGGACAAAACGGACACCGTGAGCTGGAACGGCATTCCGGGGCTGAGTTCGATTCCGGTTCTCAAGTACCTCTTCGGGTCGAAGGACCACACCATTACGGACGATGAGATCGTCTTTCTGGTGGTGCCGCACATCGTGCGCACGCAAGTTCTGGATAGGGTGAATCTGCGCGCCATCGATACCGGCGCCGGTACGCAGTCGATTGCGTTGCGCCACGTTCCGCAGGAAGGGTCCGGCGCGAATCCGGCCACGAATCCAGGCTCGATGCCCGCGCCTGGCGCTGCCCCCGCCGTCCGTAGTCCAGCTCCTGAGCGGCCCAACGTGGGCACGGTTCCCGGCCAGAGCGCGATGGTGGCAGCCCCGGTGGCGCTCAGGCAGTTGAGCACTTCCGCGGAGGCCAATGGAGAGACGGCGGCAGCGGCGATTGGCGGTCATCCGCCCAGCCCGCCCGCTCAGGCCAGTACGCCGGCTCAGGCCAATACGCCCGCTCAACCCAGCCCGCCCGCTCAGGCGATTACGCCCGCTCAGGCCACCCCGATCAGCCCGATCAGCCCGCCAGGTGCCGGTGGTGTGAGCCTGATGTTCAGCCCTTTGGCGGGTCCGGTGGCGGCGGGTTCCACGTTCCAGCTTCCGGTCGTGCTGACCGGCGGAACCGATATCGCTTCGGTTCCCATGGAAATCAAGTATGACCCGGCTCACCTTTCGCTGGTCAACCTCGCCGTTGGGGATCTGCTGGGCCGCGATGGCAAGGCTGTGACACCGGTCCACCGCGACTCCGGGCCGGGCTTGATCACCATGAATGCCGCGCGCCCGCCGGGAACGGCCGGGATCAGCGGCGCGGGGGTTGTGTACCTGTTGAGCTTTCAGGCCAAGGCCGCGGGAGAGAGCATCGTCACCATGACGCGCGCGGCAACGGTGAATAGCGCCCAGCAACAAACGTCAATCCAGGGGGCGCGGATCACCATCCAAGTAAAGTAGGCCGTTGAGCCAATGAGAATGACGCTTATGAGAAGGGTTTCGCCAATTCCGGTTAACCGTCAGGGGGAGCGTGGCTTTACGCTGGTCGAGTTGATCGTGACCGTGACGATTCTCTCCATTCTCGCTTCGGCGGCGGTTCCCATTGCCCGCTTCCAGGTGAAGCGCCAAAACGAGCGGGAACTGCGCCGCGACCTTTGGGAGATGCGCGACGCCATCGACCACTACAAGGATGCCGCCGACCAGCACGCCTTCCAGACCAAGGTGGATACCCAGAACTATCCGCCCGACCTGGAGACGCTGGTAAAGGGAGAGGATGTGCAGGGCAAGAAGTTGAAGTTCCTGCGCCGCATTCCGGTGGACCCCATGACCGGCAAGGCCGAGTGGGGATTGCGCTCCATGCAGGACGATCCGGAGTCGGACTCTTACGGCGGGCAAAGTGTCTTCGACGTATACTCCAAGTCCCAGGGGACGGCCATGGACGGCAGCAAGTATTCCGACTGGTAGGGTACAATGAGCAGGATTCGCAGGCGAGACGCGGGCTTTACGCTGATAGAGCTGATGATCGTGATGGCGATCATCGGCGTGCTGCTGGTGGTGGCCGTGCCCAGCTATATCAGCGCCATCCGGCATGCCCGGGAAGCGGTGCTCAAGGAAGACCTGCAAGTTCTGCGAGCGGCCATCGATTCTTATACCATGGACAAGCAGAAGGCGCCGCAGGCGCTGGACGATCTGGTTCAGGAAGGCTATCTGAAGACCATCCCCGAAGACCCGATGACCAGGAGCGCCAGCACCTGGGTAACGGATTCAAGCGACGCGATGCACTCGCTGGACCAGACCGACCCCGGCATCGACGATGTGCACTCCGGTTCGCAGGACATGGGCTCGGACGGGCAGGCGTACTCCACCTGGTAAACGAAGAAGCGATCGCAGAGGTGATTATGATTCAACCGACTCGCCGGACTCTCTTGCTTGCGTTGTGCGCGGCCGCCTTCTTTGGCTCCGCATGGGCGCGGGCTCAGAAGACCATCACCGTCCGGATGCTCGACAGCAGAACCGGGAAACTCATCGCATCCCCGGACTTCCTGGTCCGCGTCAATAACGAGCAGACGGTCCACGCCAATTGGATAACGCTGAATCAGGACGGCACCGGCAAGCTGACCGTGCCCGACGACGCCACTGTCGTTTCGGTTCGCGCCACCTATGACAGCACTACGGCCTTTTATGTCAATTGCGATACAGGCAAGGATCGCGGGGCATCCGATCAGGATCCATCTCATGATCGCTGGTACAAGGTCGCCGACATTCTCACGTTGGGGGTTGTGGCCCCCGATGGCTGCGGGAAGAAGATTCCCGATAAGCTGCAGGTCGTCGCCAAACCGGGAGAGTTTATTTTCTTCGTCAGGAAACGAAACCCGCTGGAACAAATGCAGGACTAGCTTCGACTGAGGGCGGAGGCTCAAACTGGATCGCGGAGAGAATCTTCCCCTGGCGCTCGATCCCCTGGAGCCGGCGGCATTCGACTTCATCCTCCAGGTGGAGCGGTCCTATGCGAGCCTGATCGCTCACGCGGACTCGTGCTCCGGCCAGGAGCCGGAGCTGGGCGGAAGGCTGCTCTACGTCGGGGAACTCGACGGGGAAGGCCGCGCACTGCTGGTGGCGGGCAACATTGCCGGCGCAGCGTCACTGGCCGCGACCGCCGATACGGCCGCCCAGAAGCAGGCGATTCGCGATGGTGTCGCCGACTTTCTGGTGACCTCGGTGGACGAGGTCCTGCGCATCCTTAAAAACGAGATTCGCATGCGGGCGGCGGTTGCGGTCTGCGTCGCCCTGGCTCCGGAGGCCGTCGAGCGAGAGATGGTGGAGCGCGGTGTGCTTCCGGATCTGCTGCGGACTGGCGCCGCGGTGGCGCCGGAGAGTGTGGCGTTCCTCAGCCAGGGTGCGCGCGAAATCAAGCTTGCCGCACCAGAAGAGAGCCAGATTCTGCTCACGTGGCGCGTGGCCGCCGCTCCCGCTCACTGGCTGCCCAAACTGGACGCCATTGCCCTGGCTTGTCTCAGCCTTGAATTGAGCCCAGCCGTATCCGCCGCCCCGCGCTGGCTGCGACTTGCCCCGCGCTACCTGGGCCGGCTGGCGCAGGGCGTGCGAGTCCTTTTCTGTGAACCCGAAACTGCAAGGGAGTTCATCGCGCGAACTCAGCGCGCTATCGACAGCGGAGAGATTGGGGTCGAAGTGCAGGTCGGCCTGAGCGAAGACGGTGAGGCGAACGTGTTCCATCTCTCGCCGTCCGCGGCTTCCGGAAGCGCCGGCTGAACTCAGCCCTCGCCGCCGCCCGCCGCCTCAATCCGCGCCCACAATTCCTTGAGGCCGTAGCCGGTCTTGGCTGAAACGGGCAGCGCCTCGTCCACTTCCAAGCCCTTCTTCAGGGCCAGCAGATTGCGGGTTCGCTCGTTGCCGCTGAGCCGGTCGATCTTGGTGGCCGCCACGGCGAATTCGCGGCCGGCGGCGCGCAGCCAGCCGATCAACTGGCGGTCGCTGTCTTGCGGGGGTACGTTCGAGTCCACCAGGCAAACGCACAGCTTGAGCGTGGAGCGAATGGCCAGGTAAGGCTCGATGAACGCCGGCCAGCCCGCCGAAATCGACTTGGAGATCTTGGCGTAGCCGTAACCGGGCAAGTCGGCGAAGACCAGCTTGCGCCGATCCGTCCGATCCAGGAGCGCAAAGAAGTTGATGGCCCGCGTGCGCCCCGGCGTATGCGAGACTTTGGCCGCCTTCTCACCCACCAGCGCGTTCAGCAGGCTCGATTTGCCCACGTTCGACCGGCCCAGAAAGGCGATTTCCGGCGCGTCCGGCGCGGGAAACTGCGCCGCCGCGAGAGCCGATAACAGGAATTGCGTCGTATAGCGCATAGGGTAAGCATTGAAGAGGAACTCATCGAATCAAATGAGAAACTGGGAACCCCGGAGCCTGCCCCGATTCTGCCGAGGGCCTGCCCTGCGCGCAGCCGAAGTGGGTCTCGATTCTCAGAACTGTGGTTCGGCAGAGAACTGCCTGCTTGAGGATACAGGAGCCGACTGCCCCCTCAGTCGATCCCCCGGTTCCATTCCTCGAGCGTCTTCTTCAGCTCGCCCATGAACCGGCCCGCGTCCGCGCCGTCAATGATGCGGTGATCGAAGCCCAGGCAGAAGTGCTGCATGGAGCGGATGGCAATGGTGTCGTTGCCCTCGGAGTCGGTCAGCACCACGGCCTCCTTCTTCAGCTCGCCGATGGCCAGAATCGCCGACTCCGGCTGGTTGATAATCGGCGTGCCGAACTCGCCGCCGAAGACGCCGGAGTTGGTCAGGGTGAACGTCGATCCCGACGCTTCTTCGGGCTTGAGCTTCTTGGTGCGGGCGCGCCCGCCCAGGTCGGCAATAGCCCCAGCCAGCCCAAGAAAGCTGAGCCCCTCCGCCTCTTTCACCACCGGCACAATCAGCCCCCACTCGAGCGCCACGGCAATGCCGATGTGGATGTGGCCGTGGTAGCGGATCGCTCCGTTCTCAAGCGTTGCATTCACAATGGGAAACTTGCGCAGCGCCTCCACCACCGCCGCGGCAATAAAAGGCATATAGGTGAGCTTTACGCCGTTCTTCTGCTCGAACCCGCTCCTTTCCCGCTCCCGGATGCGGGCAATGCGCGTCATATCCACCTTGTAAACAATGTGGGCGTGGGGGCTGATGGCCAGGCTCTCCACCATCCGCTGGGCGATAATGGCCCGCATCTTGCTGAGCGGCTCCAACCGGTCGGCAAGCGTTGGAGCCGCCGCTGCGGCCGGAACATCTCCCGTCGGAGCAACCGGCACGCTGCCGGCTCCGCGCTCGCTCAGGTGGCGCAGCACATCTTCTTTGGTGATTCTGCCCGCCGAGCCCGTACCCGCTATTTGCCCCAAGTCGAGATTGTTGTCTTTGGCAATCCGCCGTACCAGCGGTGAGGAGCGGATGCGTTCGCCATCGTGAGCCGCAACAGCGGAATCCTCCGGCGCAACGGCTGGCGGCTTCGGCGCCGCCGGTTGGGGCGTTGGAGGTCCGCCGGCTGCCGCCGGAACCTGTTTAGCCGGCTCGGCAACCGGAGCTGCATCGGGCGGAGCGTCCGGTGAAGGCGAGCCAATGACCGCGACCACCGTATTGATCTCGACCGTCGCGCCCTCCGGAAACCTGATCTCGCTCAGCACGCCGGCCACCGGCGAGGGAATCTCCGCGTCCACCTTGTCGGTGGAGATTTCAAACAGCGGCTCGTCCTTGAGCACCAGGTCGCCGGCCTTCTTGAGCCACCTGGTAATGGTGCCCTCGAAGATCGACTCGCCCATCTGGGGCATGATCACGTCGGTTGGCATGGATTCCTCTCTCCGCCCCGCGGTAGTTCAGTTGCGCGCCCGGTTCCAGCCGGATTATAAATCGCAGCCCGTGCGTGAGCCGAACGCAAGCGGCCCCGGAGATGATGAGTGCTCCCTTTTCTAGGGAATCTCTGCACAGGTTCCTGCTGGCGACAAGCAATCCCTCAGGGGGCCACCGCAGCGGATTCTGCGTTTGTTTTGTTGCATTTGCGGCATGACTGAAGTCGTGCCCTGCTACAAGGCGGCCTTGCGCAGAGCTTCCTTAGCGTTCCTTCCTAGACCGGGGATACGAACGTCATTCAGCAAACCCGAGCCGTCCCCGCGTCATCGCCCCGCAGCCGTTCAATCTCCGCTGGAACCCGCAGCGGCGTATCTTCCGCCGGAAACTCCGGCTCGGGGGCCGAGGCGGCGTCCGCCTGCGCCCGCAGCGCCGCCAAGCTCTCCAGCCAGCACCCGCTGGTCGAAGACCAACCCAAACTCCCGCGCCGCGCGCTGCGCCACAGCCTCCAGGCTTGGCAACTCCTCCGGCTGTTGCACCTCCCTTTCCAGGCTGGTTACCGCATGGCCGGGAAGCCCGCAGGGGACGATCAGCCCAAAGTCGCTCAGGTCGGTGGTCACATTGAAGGCAAACCCGTGCGTGGTAATCCCGCGCGAGACGTGAATGCCGATGGCGCCGATCTTTCGCTCCGGCCCGGCAGAGGCGGCCTGTGAAGCCACGGTCTGCTCAGTCAAAGAGCCGGTCCCTGATCCCTGATCTCTGTTCCCTTTCCCCTGTTCCCTGTTCCGTGTTCCTTCATCCACCCCGCACCACACCCCGGTCAGTCCCGGAATCCTCCCCGCCCGCACCCCAAACCCGGCGCAGAGGCGAATCAGCGCTTCTTCCATCCGCCGCACAAAGTCCACCGGTCCCATCCGGCCGCCGCTGGGGTTGCGCAGGCTGCGCAGGTCGAATATCGGGTAACCCACCAGCTGTCCCGGCCCGTGGTAGGTCACATCGCCGCCGCGGTCGATTTCGCGCACCGTTACCCCGCGCCGCGTCAGCAGCTCCTCAGAGGCCAGCACATGGGCCCTGTGCGCATTGCGCCCCAGTGTCAGCACCGGCGGATGCTCCAAGAGCAGCAGCACATTCTCCACCCGTCCCTCGAAGCGCAGCCGTGCGATCTCCGCTTGCAGGCGCAGCCCCTCGTCGTAATCCACCCGCCCCAGATAGAGGTACTCGATCATCGTTGGTTCGATTGTAGCGATTGGAAAGGAGAGAAGCATGCGTTCTTGCCTTCGCGGCCATCCAGATGCGCGTGACGACTGATCGCACCGGGGTCGCTACCCCAGCCGCGCATTCCGGGCGGGCTGCTGGCCAGATTCGGGAAAGACCGCTCTTGCCCGCTGCTTCAATTCCCGAAAAATCGTGCTGCCGGGGCAATGTGACTGCAATCACTCGACAGCATTCCCGCCGGATGATAGGCTTCGATTGACTATTCCCCGCTGCTTTGAGAGGTAGCGTACTCCAGAGTCGTTCGTCATACGGCTTCAAACCTTGGTCTGGGAGGACTTGTGACTGCACTGTATTGGGTGTGCTTTTTTCTGGGCGTGAGCGGGCTCTCGCTCTTTGTGGCTTTCTACTTCGCGCGCTATGTCATCGGTTCGGATATTGGAACCGCGGAGATGCAGAAGATCTCCGCGGCCATCAACGAAGGCGCCGAGGCATTTCTGAAGCGCCGGTACAGGACCGTGGCGGCCCTCCTGGGCCTGTTGCTTCCCACATTCGCCTACGCGCAGCCGGAACATGCGGGCGGAGGCGAAGCCAACCTGGTGCTGCCGGATTTGTCGACCGTGAATTTTCTCGGCATGAACGGGCATGCTCTTCTGACGTGGGGATTGCTGTTCTGCGCCGGCGGCCTGTTGTTTGGTCTGACGATCTATGTGCAGTTGAAGAACCTGCCGGTTCATCGCTCGATGCGCGAGATTTCCGAACTGATCTATGAGACGTGCAAGACGTATCTGGTGACGCAGGGCAAGTTCATTCTTCTGCTCTGGGCGTTCATCGCGGTCATTATCGCGCTGTACTTCGGCGTTCTGGCGCCGGTGCCGAATAAACCGATCTGGGTTACGCTGCCGATCATTTTGGGATTCAGCCTGGTTGGCATCGCGGGCAGCTACGGGGTGGCGTGGTTCGGGATTCGCGTCAACACCTTCGCCAACTCACGGACGGCACACGCGGGATTGCGCGGCAAACCATATCCATGTTTTGCGATTCCGCTGAAGGCCGGCATGAGCATCGGCATGTTGCTGATCTCGGTCGAGCTGCTGATCATGCTCTGCATCCTTTTGTTCATCCCAGCCGATTATGCGGGCCCGTGCTTCATTGGCTTCGCGATTGGCGAAAGCCTGGGCGCTGCGGCCCTGCGCATTGCCGGCGGCATTTTCACCAAGATCGCCGACATTGGCTCCGACCTGATGAAGATCGTATTCAAGATCAAGGAAGACGATGCGCGCAACCCGGGTGTAATCGCAGACTGTACGGGTGACAACGCGGGCGACTCCGTCGGCCCGAGCGCCGATGGCTTTGAAACCTACGGCGTGACCGGCGTGGCCTTGATCGCATTCATTTTGCTGGCGGTCAAGAGTCCCACCACGCAGGTGCAACTGCTGGTATGGATCTTCGTCATGCGCGTGGCCATGCTGGTCTCCAGCTCGGGCGCGTACTTTCTCAATGGCGCAATCGCCAAAGCGAAATACCTGAACTCCGACGAGATGGACTTCGAAGCTCCGTTGACCTCGCTGGTCTGGATCACATCCATCCTTTCCATCGTCCTGACCTACTTCGTCTCCTGGGCAATGATCCCCACCCTCGGGGACGGAACGCTCTGGTGGAAGCTGGCTTCGATCATCTCGTGCGGAACCCTGGCGGGCGCGGTCATACCCGAATTGGTCAAGGTGTTTACTTCAACCAAGTCGGGCCATGTGCAGGAAGTTGTTACCTCGGCGAAGGAAGGCGGAGCCTCCCTGGGAATCCTGTCGGGACTCGTGGCCGGCAATTTTTCGGCCTACTGGCTGGGATTGAGCATGGTCGCGCTCATGTCAATTGGCTATTTCTTCAGTACGGGCCCATCCATGGATGCCCTGATGCTCGCTCCAGCCGTCTTCGCCTTCGGCCTGGTAGCCTTCGGCTTCCTGGGCATGGGACCGGTGACGATTGCCGTGGATTCCTACGGGCCGGTTACCGACAATGCTCAATCCGTCTACGAGCTGTCGCTGATCGAAACGATTCCCGGCATCGAAGCTGAGTTGAAGAAGGACTACAACATCGACGTGAAATTCGAACGCGCAAAGTACCTGCTGGAAGCCAACGATGGAGCCGGCAACACCTTCAAGGCTTCGGCCAAGCCGGTGCTGATCGGCACCGCCGTGGTGGGCGCAACCACGATGATCTTCTCGATCATCATGGCACTGACCGATGGACTGACCCATGGCAAAGAGAACCTCTCGCTGTTGCACGCGCCCTTCCTGCTCGGGTTGATCACCGGCGGGGCGATGATCTATTGGTTCACGGGAGCTTCCATGCAGGCCGTCACCACCGGCGCGTACCGCGCGGTCGAGTTCATCAAGGCGAACATCCATCTGGAAGGCGCGGAGAAGGCGTCGGTCAGCGACAGCAAGAAGGTGGTGGAAATCTGCACGAAGTACGCGCAGAAGGGAATGTTCAACATCTTTCTCGCCGTCTTCTTCGCTACGCTTGCCTTCGCGTTCGTTGAGCCGTTCTTCTTTATCGGCTATCTGATCTCGATTGCGATCTTCGGGCTGTACCAGGCGATCTTCATGGCCAATGCCGGCGGCGCATGGGACAATGCGAAGAAGGTCGTAGAGGTCGATCTGAAACAAAAGGGGACGCCTCTGCACGACGCGTGCGTGATCGGAGATACCGTCGGCGATCCGTTCAAAGACACCTCGTCGGTGGCATTGAACCCGGTGATCAAGTTCACTACATTGTTCGGATTGCTTGCCGTCGAACTGGCCGTGACGCTCAGTGCGAAGAACCCGGTACTCGCAACCTCGCTGGCAGTCGCATTCTTCCTGGTCTCGGTCTTCTTCGTACACAAATCGTTCTATGGTATGAGGATCGAATCCAAGGCAGGCAACTGATTCCAGTCATGTAAATCGAAGAAAACGCCGCCTGGAAATGGGCGGCGTTTTCTATGCGCAATATGGTGGCGCCCGCTCATCAAGCTGCTCTGCACCGTCACCTTTGTGATGGCGCCCCTGTTCCTTGATCAGCCCGCCGCGCCGCGCTACTGGCTGCCCTTGTCGCTCTTGCCGAAGAGCGGAACGTGGAACGGGAGCTCGGCATTGGACTGCTTCTTGGACTTGGCGTTCGAGTCCGTGCGCAGCACGGTGCGCTGCGAGTTGATGCAAAGCCAGCCGCCATGCGTCCGCGTAAAGACGTGCGTAAAGACGCCCTTCTCGTCCGCCGGGCCGGAGCTAACCTTGCGGCGCAGTTCATAGGTTCCGTTGGCGACGGCGATGTCGCCCAGCATGCGCACCGTGATCACCCGCTGATCGAGATGGATGGTCTTGTCCTCGCCGGCAATCACCATGGCCAGCTGCTGATTCCGGGTGGTAATGTCGCCCGAGGCGGAAACATCGACGAACAAGGGAGACAGCACAAGTTCCAGGCTGTACTGGTCGCGCAGATTAATGGCGTCGGACCAGGCGTCCTCAAGCTTCTGGAACTCCCGTATCGCCGGGCTTTCAGCGGAGGTGACGTTGGGCTGGGCAGAGGTTGCAACGGGAGATGAAGTCGAAACTTGGGCAACAGCAGCGCAGCAAGAGAAAAGAACACAAGACAAGCAAGCCTGAAAACGCGTCATATGCAGAATGAACTCCCACTTGAACGGTTTTTCCACAGATCGAAGATCGGGGGTCGGAATCGCAGTTCCGACAGCACTCGGGGTTTCCGATCCCTGATCCCTACATTCCGATGATAGCTCTTTGACTCGGGAGGCAGGCCGGAAGCGAGCGGCAAAAAACGTGAATCGCAGGCTACACCAGAGTCTGCAACTGCTCGGGGTGGTGCAGGGTGACCAGGGAGTCTTCGATGGAGATCCAGCCGTCCTTGCGGAACTGGCCGAGAGTGCGAGTGACGGTTTCGCGGGTTGTGCAAGCCATGGAGGCCATCTCTTCGTGGGTCAACAGCAGCGGGAAGCGGAAGCCGCCGCCGTCCATGTGCTCACCGATCTGATTGGCCAGCTCCAGCAGCAGGCGACCCAGGCGGGCGGCCACTGTCTCGGTGAGGGCGATCCGGCAGGCGTCCTGCAGGGCGAAGCGGTATTCCTGGCAGATGCACTGCACGGCGCGCATCTGCGCCTCCTTGTGGCTGCGCAGGAAGCCGAGGAACCGCTCCCGTTCTACCGGGCGGAGCTGGGCTTCGGTCAGGGACTCGGCGGAGACTTCATAGACGCCGTGGGAGAGAACCGCGTACAGCCCGAGCATCGAGCCCGGTCCGGCCACGCGGACGATCATCTGACGATCCTCGTGCCGGCCGGCGGTGAGCTTGAGATAGCCGCCGCAGATCAGATAGAGGCAGCGTGCATCCTCGCCCTGGGTAAACAGGGAAGTCTGCGCCGGCAACGTAACGGTGCTGGTGACCAGCTCAAGATCGGCAAGAACCGCGCTGCCCAAAGAACAGAACCAGCCGGGGCGGCGATTAGCGCAGGCCGCGCACCCCACCGGAACCTGCCGGGTCAGGTGCTTCTGCCGCGTGTGCGTTCCTGGCGCGATCTCTGCGTCTATCATCGTGCTTCCCTTCCGACGCCGATCGAGCACCTTCGTCTCTGCCGTCTCCATGGCCTCGCATAAGGCCTTGAAGGCTTGATTCGGGGTGAAGCTGCTCTAAGCCCTCCCCAGAAGAGGTTTGTTCTTCCTCAGAGTTTGCCGGAGCGGCCCTTCCCAAAGATGTGATGGGCCTCACGTCTCTGAGAGCTTGCGGCGGTCTCGGTTTTCCGCGTCAGGCGTCAACTTTTGAGAGTCGCTGTTTGCCTTTTTCCTGAACCGGCCGCATTTCCGCCTGGGCGGCAAAGGCCTCATTCAATGTCGGCCTGCCGGAGGGCGCCAAGGAATGCCGGTTCACTCTGCCGTTCTTGCGGAAGATGTCCTGTTTTGCACAGAAGAATGGCCACAAGTCTGTTTCCCTGCCAAAAGAAGCACCCTCTGCGCGCCCATCGAACGGGATTCCATCGGCGGCCGTCGAGTGCGTCAGGCCAGGGAATTCCAGGAGTTTGGCAGGCGGTCTTGCCCGCGAATGGGAATCCATGTCACTTTGAAACAGGAAATCCAGGCCGGGAATGAACGCTTTCACCGTATGTGATGCGCGTCACAGTTTGCATTACAATTGTCAACGTACCATTCAGCGAATGAAGTGATGCTCCGCACAAAGAGCTTCCTCCATGGCGCTGTGTCGGCGAGCCTGCGGCCCTTTCGGCGCTCCCGGCGGGGAGTTGCCCTGCTGAGCCGCCGGGCGCTGGTAGAGTTGTGTTCGGAGGTGGCGATGAGATCACACAAGGCGGTATTTTTCATGCATGAAGATGGGCCTGTAACGCGATTGCCGATCGGTGCGGCTCCGGGCAAGTGGCTGGGACTGCGAGCTTGTTTGATGATGCTGGGCGCCGGCATAATGTGCGCCACTGCTCTGGGAGCTCCGGCACCCCAAGCCGAGCCGGGCGCCAAACCGGCCGCTGCTCAGGCCAAGGAAGCCGCACAAGGGGATTTTGTAGGCAGCGACACTTGCGCAACCTGCCACGACGAGGTGGCCAAGAAGTTCGCCAACAATCCGCACACCAAGATGGTCCTGATGCACGGAAGCAACGGGGCCACCTGCGAAAACTGCCACGGCGCTGGCAAAGCGCACGTTGAAGGCGGCGGCGACATCACCAAGATCTTCAACCCCGCCAAAGCCTCGACCAAAGAGATCGATGCCACCTGCTTGAAGTGCCACTCGGGCGCGCATCCGGACTTTGATCGCTCGCCGCACGCCAAGGCCAACGTCGGCTGCACCAGTTGCCACGACATCCACGGCAGCAAGGAAGAGAAACTCCTCAAGGCTGCCCAGCCCACGCTCTGCTTCCAGTGCCACACCGACGAAAAGCCGCAGTTCGATATGCCCTTCCACCACAAGGTGAACGAAGGGCTGGTCAAGTGCACCGACTGCCACGATGTGCACGGCACAT